>CAYSQK010000296.1:0-2505 GCA_964433075.1 uncultured Dehalococcoidales bacterium | reverse complement strand
CTGGCTTTATAGGTAGTCATGACGATATGGACAAACTCGGTCTGTGCCGATTCTTTCTGGATGACAGCAGCGATATTGATGTTGAACTTCCAGAAAATGTCCGTAATCTGGGCAAGGACGCCCGGCTGGTCCAGCACCGTGAACCTGAGGTAAAATCGACGCTGAATATCACCGGGAGCGCCGAGTTTATACCCGGCGGCCGTTGAAGGAATCGGGAGGGTGCGGCCTTCAGCGATATCGAGAAGGTCCTTGATGACCGTATCAGCGGTCGGATACCGGCCGGCACCGGGATTTACCAGTCCGGAGACCACTCCATACTCATCTTCGAATTCAGTGCCGTTATAGGCACCCTGTAATGAACCGAGGAGTGATATCCGGGGTACGAGCGCCGGCTGGACGGCGACGTTGAAGACCTTGTCGTTATTCTCGATGACACCGACCAGTTTTACGGCATACCCAAGCTCGTCAGCGTACTTTATGTCCTGAACATCGATATCTTTGATTCCCTCGACAGGGAACTGGCCGGCGTATTTGTACGAATTCGTGATAAGACCAAGCAGAATCCGTATCTTGTTTTCGGTATCGTACCCTTCGATATCATCAGTCGGATTCGCTTCGGCAAAACCTTCTTGCTGAGCGCCTTTCAGGGCTTCTTCGAAGCTTTTTCCTTCACCGGTCATCTTCGAGAGTACATAATTGGTCGTGCCGTTAAGGATAGCATAAATCCGCCGGTACTCCTTCGCTTCGGCGCCGACCAGACCGAGTTCGTGGATAAAGGAATGGGCGCCGACAAAACTCGCCCTGATACCGATTTTTCTGCCAAGTTTCACCACTTCGCTGAAGATGACTTCGCCTTCCTTCGCGAGCAGTTTTTTGTTGGCGGTAGCAACATTCTTACCGTTTCTGAGTGCCGTTAACTGTATGGTTTTTGCCGGTTCGATTCCGCCGATAAGTTCCACAACGATATCGATGTCCGGATTATCGGTAATATCGTGGTAATTACTCGTCAGCATAGCAGAAGGCAGTGTCAAGCCCCGGTCTGTCGTCAGGTCAAGGTCACAGACCTTCGCCAGTTCGAGACCGGGAATTCCTTTCCTGTAAAGCAAGTCGACGACTCCGGCACCGATGGTGCCCCACCCAACGACTCCCACCTTCTTAACATCTGCCATAAAAAGCTTCTCCTTGAAATAAACTTCAGAACAATGGTATCTCACAGGCAGTCAGGTGTCAATTATTCGTCCGGTAAAATCTTGCCAGATTTCGTCCAGTCCTATACAATAAGCGGAACCGACATGACTATAAAAGAATTGTACAAATTACAGGAAATCGATCAGGAAATTGCGACGTGTGAGCAGACACGTTCAACCCTGGTTGAGAAACTCAAGGGGAATACGGAGATTACCTCTGTCAGAAGTAAACTGGCACTGGTAAACAAACAACTCGAAGACCTGCAGCGTCAGCAGAGGACAATCGAAAGAGATATCGAGGATGTTGTTATCAAACTGACGAAATTCGAAAATGATCTCTACAGTGGAAGGACCGCCAATACGAAAGAACTTGCCGGTATGCAGCAGGAAATCGAAAATCTGAAATCGAAAAGACGGTCTCTCGAAGACCGGGAACTGGGATTGATGGAATCAGTCGAGAAAGCTGAAACAGCGGTTTCGCTTCTTGAAACTCGTTTGAAGCATCTCGAAACCACCTGGACCGAAGAACAGCAGTCACTGCAGAATGCGCTTAATAATTCAGAGAAGACACTGTCCGCCCTCCGTATGGTACGGACTGCCGCCGCAGAGTCGATCGACGCGGATACGCTCGCCATGTACACAGAACTAAAAAAACAAAAGGGCACCGCTGTAGCGAAGGTGGAACGGGGAATCTGCACCGGGTGCCGGATTCAGATATCTTCAAACGAGCAGCAGAAAGTCCGAAGCGGCAGCCTGGTCAGATGCAGCAGTTGCGGACGAATCCTCTTCATGGAATAAAAGGTCATCAGCTTTAAGGCACTATTACGCAACACCATCACCGTCAACAACCGCAGGATTATCCGAACGTTCTACCAAAATGAGATGTTCGTATATTGAACAGGTGTATATCACTTGCTACCATAGCGGCAGTCGGCCTCACCGACCGATACTATCCAAATAAAGTACGGAGGCTGAACATGGTATGGTGGATATGGGCACTCATTGTCCTGGTAATTATCCTGACGATTGCTTTCTTTGGAGCCCGACGGAAATAACCTTTTTCGGGAACAATCACCCGTAACCGGAAAACCCGGTATTTACCTTTCAAAAATCCTGTACTACAATAAAAGTACCAGGTGGCACACGTCCCGGGGTTTTTCCTTAAAATTGTCTGTTTCAGAGTCGGATATCACTTGACACCCTGCACTGCAAATAGATACAATATCCTTTGTGCGTTCCAGTGCCGAGGTAGCTCAGTTGGTAGAGCACTTGACTGAAAATCAAGGTGTCATCAGTTCGACTCTGATCCTCGGCACCA
>CAYSQK010000295.1:0-2519 GCA_964433075.1 uncultured Dehalococcoidales bacterium | reverse complement strand
TACACCCTATCCTACACTCTTTCCCTACACGACGCTCTTCCGATCTCATCTCGTGAAGGACGAGCGTTGCCGCGTGAACATCCCGGTCGTCGTAGTCGGTTTCTTTATTGGCGAAGGCTCCGATAGCGACTATTTTTTCTTTATGAAAAATCGGTATGCCGAGGAATCTGGCTATCGGCAGATGTCCCGCCGGGTACCCCTTTTTGTCCTGACAGGATGCATAATCGTTGACGATGAGTTCTTTCCGCTGTTCGATGATTTTTTGCCACAGGCCGCTTTCGGGAATAGGAAAGCGGAGCAGTGATTCGTCGGTGGCGCACCGCTGCATTGTCTCTTTCGACCATGAATAAACGGAGAAAAGAGTTTCGTCTTCATTCATCAGTCCGATAAAAGCCAGCTGGCTGTTCGTATTGTTTTTCACCGTTTCGGTGGCGTGGTCCAGGTAGTCGGATTCTGTCTTGTCAGGTTGCTCATACAGTTTGTACATTTCGAGCATGTCTCTCATGAGAGCTTCGTTCCGGGTAATCTGCTCCATGGCTTTTTTCTGCTTGGTGATATCGATGATGACAGCCATCACCCTTTTTGTGCTGTTGAGGTGAATGGTATCGAGAATCGTGTCGAGCCAGCAGTCTGTTCCGTCCGGCAGGCGGATTAACCACTGGAGGTGCTGGTGCCCTTCCCTGACGGTTTTTTGAAGCAAAGCCCGGGCTTCGGCAGCCGAGTACGGTGAGGGGAGGGAAAACAGGTTATTGTTCAATCCTTCGACCGAGGTGCAGCCGAATCGGTCCAGCACTTTCCGGTTGGCTTCGATGACCTGACCGGTATCGGTATCGAAGACGACTATTCCTCCGGAAGCATTTTCGAACAGCGCCCTGAACCGCGCTTCGCTTTCCCGGAGGGCGTCATACATTTTTTTCTCTTCGGTAATATCGGTGATGATGAGAATCATCCTCAGTTGTCCGTCTTCGGTATGGACTACCTTTGAATGAACTCTCGCCGGAAATCTCGTGCCGTCGCTTTTGACATGGTCGTATTCGGCGACGTATTCGTCCGATTCGAGGCGTTTCTCGAGACCTGCGGCCAGCCTCGGGTCATCGGCGGCGACGAGTCCCTGCCGTCCGATTTTGCGGATGTCTTCTTCGGTGCGCCCGAAAAGGCGGCAGGCGGCCGGATTGGCCGCGAGAACCGTGCCGTCGGGAATGGTGAAGAGAACGGCATTCGGGGTGTTGTTGAATAAAGCGCCGTAGAGACCGGTGCTGTCTTGAGGCTGCCCGCTGTTTTGAAACCTGTTTTTCCCCACCACAAACCTCCGCAGTCAGCGGTCACGCGGCAGCTCGATACCGGCTGACAGTGTATACTTTCCAGCCAACCATAGAGAAAAACGACCGGCTTCCCGGTGTTAAGGTTAACGTATATTAACCTTTGATACTATTATAATACAATGCCTTCAGCTGAGAATCAAATGCCCGTCATTCCGAACGGTGAGTGAGCCCGCGAAAGAATCGTGGTACGGCTACCGCCACTTGATGACAATCGATTCCCTCTGGAACAATTTCACGGCTATCCGTAACACAATCAGGTCGACGGCGAAAATTCCGAGTGCGAGGAAGATTGCCGGAAGTGTCGAGAACCACAGGACGCCGGTTATCTGAAGGACGATGAGCCCCAGGACAGGTAAAACGACCAGTACCACCAGGTTCTGGGCGCTCTTCGAGTCTTTTGCCCGCGAGGAACCGATGACGCCGAGGAGAAAACTGAGAACTGTCACCGCCGGGGTAAACAGAAACAGGCTGATGAACCAGACAGGCGTCGTGACCATCTCCAAAAGGTATCCCCAGCCTATCGCCATGACGGCCAGGATGAAAATGCCTGAACAGACCCACGTCGCCGCGAGTGAAGGCAGCGCTCCCGCCAGCGCTTTCCCCAGCAGCAGTTCCCACGTTTTGACCGGTGTCGCCAGTAACGCTTCCAGACTGCCTGACAGCTTCTCGTCGACAATGCTGAAGGTCGCGACGCTCACCGATATCATAACCGGAATCAGCAGCATGTAGAAACTGAACTGGCTCAGCAGGAGCACCTGGAACTGCTCGCCGGTGGTCAATAAACTCACCTCCGGCGTGGATGCCTGAAGGTTTACCATGGCATTCTGCAGGATACCGATGCTAAGCGTCGATTCTCCGATAAACGTCACCGCCAGCCAGATATAGAGCAGGAGCTGGCCGATGATGAGGAGCGGGAGAAAGGTGACGAGGAAGATGGTGTTGAAGTCCGTGAAGAGAAACCGCCACTCTTTCAACACAATATTGATTATCCGTTTTCTGCTCATGGCGTTCTAATCCTCACGAATCAGCTTCAGGTAGATTTCTTCGAGCGGGTGGTCTCTCTCCGCAACTTCGATGACCGCGCCTCCGGCACCGACAATCGCCTTCACCAGTTCAGGCCGGTTTTTCACCGGGTCGGTCAACCTGAGTACCAGTCGATTGCCTTCTTCCCTCATCTCTTCGACGAAGGTAAGGCCT
>CAYSQK010000294.1:0-2526 GCA_964433075.1 uncultured Dehalococcoidales bacterium | reverse complement strand
CTGACAACAGACTTTCCCTGTTTCAGAAAATGGTGAACAGCAGCTCCGACAGCCTGAACCGAACCGTCGGAAGAAACTCGTATTCCGGAACCTGAAACCAGCCCGTATCCTTCATGAAATACCCGTTCGAGTTTCAGCGCTTCTTTCAGTTCCTCCCATCCGGATTCTTCGTCATGGCAATCACACAAAACAGGCGCAAAACCCAGACAGGGAAATAACTCGGCAGAAGAATCATCGTCGGGGTCGGTCCATCGTACCCATCGCTTGGCCAGCATGATAGAGCCGGCAGAAATCCCGAAAAACGGTTTATCCTGATGGTAGAGGCTGGTAAGATAACCAATCATATCGTTGTCCTGAAGAACCTTCATCCCGTACTCGACATCGCCGCCGCTGATAAAAACGATATCCGATGATGCAAGGATATCGGCAGCTTCTTTCAGATTGGCTCCTTTTTTATCGATAACGGCGTGGGTCACCTTTCCCGCTCCCGCTTTCTCGAACTCACCCGCGATTCGTTTAAAAAAACCGCGGTCATCACCGTTTGCGGTACCGGTGTAACCGATTGAAGGGTTCTTTGTACCGAATCCGTTGATGACAGTCTGTAAAAGAGTATCATTTCCTTTACCGTTCCGGGGTCGCCCACCGGCCAGAAGATATACAGACGGTTTCATTCATGTCTCCTGAAATTTAAAATAGTCATGCGAGAAGCGAATTGATATCTATCGGGAAATGCACTTTTGCCAGGGCGTACTTGCCGGAATCTTCCGGAGACAGCGTCCGGCAGAATACGACTGATACATTCGCCTCTTTTCCATAAAGGTTGTGCAGCAATTGAATCACATCAGCTTTAAGACCGGATGCATCGGCTCTCCCGCTCGAAATGTATATAGTATAATCCGTCCGGGTAACCTGTTCCAGACGGTATTCCTCAATATCTTCAATGGAACTCACGGCATCATCGAGCGCCCGAAGGGTTACCGGTCTTCCGTCGACGGTCAATGTAACACTCATCGCCCTGCCTTCGACAGCGGAAAGGATTAAACCTGAATTTCTCCCACAGGAACAGCTACCTTCCTGGTCGACCCGTACCAGGTCGCGGATATCGAAACGAAGCATGTAGTACCAGGGATTCCCGAAGGTCGTCACAAGCAGTCGGCCGAGAGATGGCCCCCCGAACTCCGGTTTGAAAGGTTGAAAATCAACCCGACAGAATTCATGATTATGGTGAAATTTTCCTTCTGCGCACTGCATGAAAACGGTGCTCGTTTCTGTCGAACCATATGAACTGACCGTCGGCGAAGAAAAAACCCGCTGTATCTGACGGTAGTGAATACGCGAGGGGTATTCATAGGTAAAGACGATTAGTCCCGGCTGGTATATTTTTTTACCGGTCGCGGCTGCATATCGTGACAGCCTGGCAAGGAGGGAGGGATTTGCTTCAAGTGATACCGGCTTGAACAGGTCGAGTTCTTCGATAATCCGGTCCATATGAGCCGGTGACCACCGTGCCGGATCGGTCATTTCGTTCAGATACAAAAACCGGTCCAGTCGACGCTGCTCCATCGGAAGTTCTGTATTATCGGACACAACGCCGACATTCAAAGGATTGGCTAAAATCGCTTCAGGGTGGGTACCGGTCATGAGACGGGAAGCGTGCGAGTTCAATTTCCAGGAGGCTCGTTCTGAAGCATCCCACCATTCCTGGTTCCAGATATTAACGGCCGGGATATCACTTGAACCGCTGGTGCTGGCGGTACTTATTTCTCCCCGTTCGAGAGCAGCTCTCACATCTTTGCCCGCAGGAACGAACCCGTCAGGGAAATTTTCTCGTATCTTCGCTTTGTGAAGGCAAGGCATGGCAGCATATCTGATATCGATTGGTTTGTCATATCCGGGGTCAAATTTTTGCCAATCCCGGTAGGCAGGGACTGAAGATAATGCTGCTTCAAGTACTTTCAGCGATTTCGTATAGTATTCCTGCGGGTATTCTGCCATCAATTTTCCTGAAATAATACTCGGTCAAACTTAGAGAGAAACGAATACGACTTGATTTTTTCCGGTAATAGAGATTTAATATTATTTTAGTCATTTATTAATGAATATACAAGTTGAATACATTCGGCATTAAAGATGACAGACAGCTGCAAATACTATACACTATCTGATAATAATAAAAAGGAGAAAAAGTAAGATGGCAGAAAAGATGTATAAGTGCCTGAATCCTGTCGGGATTCACACACCTGTGGAGCTTCATCCCCTGGCACCGCGCCTCGACAAACTCGATGGCAAGACCGTATTCCTGAGTATCGGCGCCGGCGGCGAACAGGATATCACCATTCCTCTACCCAAGATGTTGCAGGAACGATATCCGCAGGTCAATTGGATTGTCCAGGGAGCCGGGCCTCACCTGACAAAAGCAGGCAGTATCGCCCTGACCGATGAACAGGTAGAAAGCGGAAAAATTGATGCCCTTGTGCGCGGAGTCATATGGTGACATGGCGCGATATGGGAGCAGTTGCCCCATTT
>CAYSQK010000293.1:0-2533 GCA_964433075.1 uncultured Dehalococcoidales bacterium | reverse complement strand
GATAATGAGCGGTGACTGGAGTTCAGACGTGTGCTCTTCCGATCTGACGATAGCGCCGATTGCCGTCAGGGCATCATAGTCTACAGGGGTATCCAGGTGAGCTGCTGATACAACACCGCCGGACGGGCCTCCCATTTGAACGGCCTTGAATTTCTTGCCGTTGGGAATTCCTCCACCGATATCATAGATGATTTTACGAATCGGGGTACCCATCGGTACTTCTACCAGACCGGTATTATTGATTTTACCGACCAGACTGAAGGTTTTGGTTCCTGAAGCTTTCTCAGTACCATATGCAGTGAAAGCTTCTGCGCCATACAGTACAATTGCAGCTACATTAGACCATGTTTCGACATTGTTGATGGTTGTCGGATATCCGAACAGGCCTCCCCCGACATTTGCCGGGAACGGAGGACGCTGCCGGGGTCTTCCCATTTTACCTTCGATAGAGCTCAACAAAGCGGTTTCTTCACCGCAGACGAAGGCTCCTGCACCGGGGAAGACATCGATATCGAAATTCATACCCGTACCCAGAATATTATCACCAAGGAAGCCGGCTTCTTTTGCCTGTTTGATTGCTTCCTTAATTTTCAGAATCGCGTACGGATATTCGGCCCTGATGTAGGCATATCCCTGTTTCACATTGCCGATTGCATAAGCGCCGATAACCATACCTTCGATAACGGAATGAGGGTTACCTTCAAGAACAGACCGGTTCATGTAAGCACCCGGATCACCTTCGTCACCGTTACACACAACATACTTTATGTCTGACTTGGCTTGCCGAACAAAGGTCCATTTGTTTCCGGTCGGGAACCCGGCTCCGCCGCGCCCTCTTAAATTCGACTTTTTGAAAACATCGATAACTTCATCAGGAGTCATTTTCAGGAGAGCCTTAAATAACGCCTGGTACCCGCCAAGTGCAATGTAATCTTCAATCTTCCACGGATCCATCAGAGCGTTTTTCCCGAGAACCTTCCTCGTTTGATTCTTGAAAAAATCTGCGTCTTCGAATGATTTCTTCACCTCGCCCGTAGCAGGCTCATGGTAGAGAAGTCGTTCGACAATCTCACCTTTTATCAGGTGGCTTTCAACTATTTCTTTGACATCTTTCGGCTGAACTTTAGCGTACAGGATGTTTCCCGGATTGATGATGACACTCGGCCCGATTTCACAAATGCCGTGACATCCGGTTCCGACAACACCGAGTACCTTGACCGGTTTGTCTCCCATATATTCGCCGACTAGTTTGTTAAACTCTTCGTATACCTTCGTTGCACCGGAACCGATACAACTGCTTTCCATACAAACACGCACAACAAGCTCTTTTGCGTCTTTATCGAATTTCCCGTTTTTTCGCAGGTCTATTTGCGGTTGCGTCTTCTCGGCAATTGCTTTTAATTCCTGCTCAGATGCAATTTGTTTCATTTTTCGTCCATCCATCTGTTATTTATATTCGCGTAGAATACTCTCGATATTGTTCGGCTGAAGCCTTCCGTGTACATTGCCGTTAATCGACATGACCGGCGAAAGACCGCACGCCCCAAGGCAACGTACCGTCTCGAGCGAGTATAATCCGTCTTCCGTAATTCCATCCGGTTTCAATCCGAGTTTTCTGTCGAAAGCATCCAGTATCATCTGGGCGCCTTTAACGTAACAGGCTGTTCCGGTGCATACCCGGATTATGTATTTCCCTTTTGGCACCATTGTGAAGTAGTTATAAAATGAAACCACTCCGTAGGCTTTCGTCGCCGGTATGCCAAGTTTGTCGGAAATAATCTCAATCATTTCAGGGGTTATATATCCGACAAGTTCCTGAGATTGCTGGAGAATTCGGATGAGACCACCGGCTTTGTCTTTATTGGCATCGACTATTTTATCGATCTCTTCCCGGTAATACTCTCTCCTGTCTTCCCAGCGTACCGCACTGTTTGTTTCAAGCATGCCTGTGCTCCTTAAAAAGATTAATATTAAAACCTGCTCTTGAGGTAAGATGTCGGGTAAAATGAATCAACGGAAGAAAAACGGTTTACTGTCAAATCCCTGTTGTATGCCGCAACAGGGATTTTCGGAAGAATCCTAACGATGCGTTGAATTGCAAATTGTTTCACTAATGTTATTTCCAGTAAACAGGCAAAAAACAACCCCGATGGCTATCCCTGCCCTCATGTTACTCTTACAAATATGCCTAATCTATCGTATAAACTCTTATTTTTCGTTTTCTGTACTGCAATCATACACTTGGAATAGTGTACTAATCATACAATATATACTTGCGTAATTCCATCTACATTATACAACTTCATTTTCGTACCGACAACCATGCTGACTTCGATTAGATTTTTCTATTTATTACTAATATAATAATGTTTATTACTATAATTGATTGTTATCGAATGTCCGGAGGTAAAAACATGAGTATATCCCAAAATGTGATGACCGAAAATACGATGAGTAATCCGTCCGCTTTTGAGACGCTGCGCAAGGCAGCAGACCGTTATGTGAATTCCGGTAAGCCTCTCTCCATCACGGC
>CAYSQK010000292.1:0-2540 GCA_964433075.1 uncultured Dehalococcoidales bacterium | reverse complement strand
AATATTGACATTTTAACGAAAATTTCATAGACTATTCCGAACAGGCATTGATGCATATTCAGACACGAATACAGTGCTGCGGAAAGGGGGTATCAGGGCAACAGGGGTAAACCGGCTCTGGTACCCTTTGTTTTTACGGTTCTTTTTTGAAACATTAGAGAATGGAGGTGATGTTATTGCAACATATCCCTTTCCCCGAAACAGCCGGATAGAGAAACGGGAACCATCAATCAGAATCCGGAACATTCAAAAGGAGAGTGAATCATGAAAAAAATCGTCTGGGTGGTCATAAGCTGTCTGATGGTCCTTTCTCTGATTATCGCCTCCTGCGATGACACAGAAAAAGAGACAGCAGACAAAGTATCCGATGAGGTGGTAAGCACCGAACCGGAGGAGAAAACCGCAACCGCCGAAGAAATCATCGAAAAGGGTTACCGCGACCCGAACGAGCCGAAGTACGGCGGGACATTCACGTTCTCATTCATGGAGCCGTCCGGTTTCGACCCCTATTTCAACTTCATGGTAAGCTGCGGAACGCTGTTCATCTGTAATGAAGAACTGCTGATGGGCGACTGGACAAAGACGCCGGCCGGGACGAATGAAGCCGGCATCGGCGGATTCCTCGGTTTCAGCGGTCGTCTTACCGGGCAGCTTGCCGAAAGCTGGAGCATGCCGGACAACGAAACCCTGCTGTTCACCATCCGGCAGGGCGTTCACTGGTGGGATAAGGAGCCGGTCAACGGCAGAGAATACGACGCCTACGATGCCGCCTGGGCAATCAACCGGCTCTGGGAAGCGGAAATGGGCGCGCACCGGATGATTGTCGCTCCCGATGAACGAATCATCAGCGCTACCGCGACCGATAAGTGGACCCTCGAGGTCAAGGTGCCGCCGCAGGCACAGGGTCTCCAGGTTGTCTATACCGCTTCATGGCTTTACCACTACCCCAAGGAAATCGTCGATACCTACGGCGACATGACCGACTGGCATAATATCGTCGGCACGGGGCCGTACATCCTCGACGACTATGTCGCCGGTAACATGCTGACCTTTTCGAAAAACCCGAATTACTGGCAGTACGACCCGATTCACCCCGAGAACCGGCTTCCCTACATGGATTCAGTCAAATGGATGATTATTGCCGATGCGTCTTCTCAACTGGCAGCTTTCAGGACAGGCCAGCTCGATTTTTCAGTGGGTCTCAATATCAGTTACGAAGACGGACAGACGCTGCTTAAAGCGAATCCGGACATGCATTATGTCACATTACCCGGCGCCGACAACCACCTCTATTTCAGAATCGACAAGCCGGAACTCCCCTTCTCCAAGCTCCAGGTCAGGCAGGCGCTGACCCTGGCAATCAACAAGGAAGAACTGGTGGAGGACTACTATAACGGGTTCGCCGACCTGCTCGGGACCCCGTATCCGAAGGACAAGGCATGGGAACCGTTTTTCACCCCGCTCGAAGAGATGCCTTCGGAACCCTTCACCGAGGGGTCTGCGTGCAGCGTCCAGGAACTTTTCTACTGGGATGAAGGAAACATCGCCAAGGCGAAACAACTCCTCGCCGATAACGGGTACCCGGACGGGTTCAAATGCACAATCGTTTCACCGGATGCATCATCGACTGATTTCCTTTCGATAATCAAGCAGTACTTCGAAACCATCAACGTCGACATGGAAATCCAGCAGTTCGAAGCAAGCATCATCAACGGGATGAGGCGGGCACGGTCATACGATGAAGGTATTTATACTGCATCGCCGACCAACGCTTTCCCCTACGACATGCACAATACCCGTATCGAAAGTTTCGACTGCTTCAGCTACTACGAGCATCCCTATACCCGACAGATTTACGAAGAACAGCGTGAATTCGTGATGAGGAACGACGCCGCTTACGCCGCTAAACTGAAAGAAGCGGTACCGTTCATCCTCGAACAGTGCGTCGCTGTATGGACACCGCTGCCGAGAACCTACCGGATGTGGTGGCCGTGGGTACAGAACTATCACGGCGAATGGGCACTCGGCTGCGATGACGAATGGCTCATTCTCGATTACATGTGGCTCGACGAGGAAATGAAGAAAGACATGGGGTATATGGACTAACCCTGCTGTTTCCTGAGCGTTTCACGGGGCCGGGCTGAACAGCCCGGCCTTTCTATTTCAAGGTATTGACAAAAACGGCCGGCACTGTTATAACTGTTATAGTATATATATAACAGTATTTCTCAGGTGATAACCATGCTTATTTCGTTACAGGAAGAAGACAACCGGCCTCTCTACCAGCAGATTGTCAACCAGCTAAAGGACCAGGTGAACCGTGAGTTGCTGCAACCCGGCGACGAACTGCCTTCAGTCCGGGAACTGGCGGAAAGCCTTTCCATCAACATGCATACGGTACGGAGAGCCTATCTCGAACTGCGCGACCAGGGAATCATCAGCCTCCGGCTTGGGAGAAGAGCAAAAATCGTCCGCGAACCACGCACCGCACCCGCTCAGGATACCGGTGATGCTATCCGGGGCCGATTCAGCGAACTGGT
>CAYSQK010000291.1:0-2547 GCA_964433075.1 uncultured Dehalococcoidales bacterium | reverse complement strand
TTACTACCCTGAGTGAAAACACCGCCGCGTTCGCCGGCCTGCTGGCAGAGCACGGGCTGAGCATCTTCATCGAAACCGAAGAAGCGACCGTGCTCCTCGATACCGGGTTAAGCATTTCAACCTGCAACAACGCCGAGGCACTGGGAATCGACCTGAAAAAGGTCGACAAAATCGTCATCAGCCACGGTCATCACGACCACACCGGCGGACTGCGGGACGTGCTGCGGAAGATGAGAAAGAAAATCGATATCATCGGCCACCCCGACATCATGGCGTCGAAGTATGCCCAGCGGGGGGATTTTCCTCCGGGATACATCGGGATACCGTTCGACCTTCGGGAACTGGAGAGTCTGGGGGGTACTTTCGTGCTGACGCCCGAACCGGTGCAGATTTCGAAAAACATCACCACGTCCGGCGTCGTACCGATGGTGACCGATTTTGAAGACATCGATTCTTTCCTGAAAGCGAAAGAGAATGGAAAAATCGTTCAGGACCAGGTGCTCGACGACCGTTCGCTGTTCATCACGACACCGAAGGGGCTGGTCATCATCCTCGGCTGCGCTCACCGCGGCATTATCAACACCATTTACCACGCGCAGAAACTGACGGGCGTGAAAGAAATCGCCATGGTTATCGGCGGCTGCCATCTGATGAATTCGAACGAAGACCGGGTCTGGAAGACAATCGCGGCACTGACGGAACTGGATGTCCAGAAAATCGGTGTTTCTCACTGCACCGGCCTTCCGGCGGCGGCGATGATGGCGAATGCGTTCGGCGACAAGTTTTTCTTCAACAATGCCGGCACCCGTATTGAACTGGATTAGCAGAAATCGTATCATGGGACAGATGAACAGGTACTGAAGGGTTTGGTTGATACGGGCAAGAACTTGTCGAGATTGCTTCGTCCCGATTGCGCTTCGCTTATACGGGATGAACCAGTTCGGCTGTGGACGCCGAAACTCGCAATGACGCGGGTATCAACCAAATGAAAACACCGTAAGGAGTTACTGTGGATTATTCTGTCCGGATAGCGAGCGGCACACCGAGGGAACTGGTATTACGGAACCCGGTCATAGCTGCCTCAGGGACATTCGGTTACGGCACTGAAGAAGGGC
This sequence comes from uncultured Dehalococcoidales bacterium, assembly GCA_964433075.1. Lineage (GTDB taxonomy): Bacteria > Chloroflexota > Dehalococcoidia > Dehalococcoidales > UBA2162 > MGML01. The sequence goes on along the minus strand of CAYSQK010000291.1, from coordinate 1,432 downwards.
ACCTGTTCGATGTCCAGCGGCTGGGAGCAATCGTCTGCAAGGGAACGACTCTGAAACCGCGTTACGGAAACCCGCAGCCGAGAATCGCTGAGACGCCGTCAGGGATGCTCAACGCCATCGGACTGGAGAACATCGGAGTCGAAGCCCTCATCGCGGAGAAGGCGCCTGTCTGGGCGGCATGGGACGTCCCGGTCATCGTCAACATCGCCGGTGAGTCAATCGATGAGTATGCCCGAATGGCGGAGAGGCTGGACGGGGTGCCGGGCATCAGCGGCATCGAGGTCAACATCAGCTGCCCGAACGTTCACGCGGGCGGAGCGGAATTCGGGATTCACCCTGACAGCGCAGCGGCGGTAACAACGGCCGTGAGGGAAGCGACGGGGCTGCCGGTTATCGTCAAACTCACCCCGAACACGTCTGAAATCAAGGCGGTTGCGGGTGCCGTCGAGAGTGCCGGCGCCGACGCGCTGACCCTGATAAACACCCTCAAAGGGATGGCAATCGATATCTACGCGCGGAAACCGCTGCTGGGCAATATCACCGGCGGTTTGTCGGGGCCGGCGGTCAAACCGGTGGCGCTGTACATGGTGTATGAAGTCTCGAAAATCGTCAAAATCCCGGTCATCGGGTGCGGAGGAATCTGTTCGGGGACGGACGCAATGGAGTTTTTCATGGCCGGGGCTTCAGCGGTTCAGACCGGCACGGCCGGTTTTTCAAAGCCGACGGCGCCTGTCAGCATTCTCGAGGGCATCGCAGACTTCATGAAAAAGAAACGAATCGACCGCCTCAGCGACGTTATCGGGGCTGCCCGAAGGTAGATTAATCTTTACTTCTCCTGTTATAGAGGTCCTTCAGCAGGTCTTTCGTATCGAGCGGCACCTTGCCGGCGGAAACGACCACTTTCAGGGCATCCTCGACACTCATGGTACTTCGTATCAATTCCTTTTCCCTGACAACTTCAAGGTACCCGGAGGTAGGGTTGGGAGAGGTCGGGATAAAGACGGTATAGAGGGTTTCTTCGTTTTCCGTATGGAGTTCGTTGGTAAGGAATCCGACCGAATGGATACCTTTCCGGGGGTACTCGATAAAAACGACCTGCATGAAGCCGTTTTTCCGAGGTTCGGTGAAGCTGATGATTATCTGTTTTATACCGCGGTAAATGTATTTGAAAATGGGGATTTTCTGAAGCAGGTTTTCTCCCAGTTCGATGATGCGTTTGCCGAGAAGGCTGCTCGCCAGCAGTCCGGTGAGGTAGGCAAAAACGAGGACGATACCGACGCCGATACCGGGGTAGGTTTTGCCCCAGTAGGAGACGACAATCGGCTGAAGGATATTATCGACCCAGTTGAATGCCCAGACAAGAATGAGGCAGGAAGCAATCAGCGGAAGATCGGAAGAGCACACGTCTGAACTCCAGTCACGAGATTCCATC
>CAYSQK010000290.1:0-2571 GCA_964433075.1 uncultured Dehalococcoidales bacterium | reverse complement strand
TTACTCGATATCAGTAAAGTCAGCAGTTTCGCTGATTACTTCGTCATCTGCAGCGGCGAAAGCAACCGGCAGCTTCGGACGATTTATGAAGAAATCGAGCACCTCCTTAAAAAAGAAGGTGCCCGGGTGCTTCACCGTGAAGGAGCCGGAGACACAGGCTGGTTCCTCCTCGATTACGGCGACGTTGTCGTTCACATTTTCGGCTCTTACGAGCGGGAACTGTACAACCTCGAAGAATTATGGAGCGAAGCGCCTGCTCTGCTCCGCGTTCAATAGCTGAACAGCTCGTTATCCTTGAAATACAGGGCTATTTCTCTTTTTGCTGATTCCGGAGAATCGGAGCCGTGGACGGCGTTTTCCTGAATGTTCAGACCGAAATCCTTGCGAATTGTTCCCGCATCAGCTTTTGCCGGGTCGGTTGCGCCCATGATTTTCCGGGCTTTTTCGATGACTCCGTCACCTTCGAGGACGGCGGCGATAACCGGTGTCGAGGTGATATAGGCAAGCAGGTCGTTGAAGAATGACTTGCCGATGTGCATCTCGTAGTGTTTTTCCGCCAGCGCTTTATCGATGTGAATCATTTTCAGTCCGACGATTTTTATTCCCTGGCTTTCGAATCGCGCCAGTATACTGCCTCCGGCATTTCGTTTCATTGCATCGGGTTTTACCAGAATCAGAGATTGTTCCATGTTTAACTCCTTTACTATTTTAACCTGTCAGGTAATCGTTTTCCTGTATAGGATGACCGCTTTTATTTTTTTCCGGGGTTCCGTTTTGTAATCGAAGGCCCTCTGAAATAGAGCGGCTGCAGGGTCGCGGTGTCATCGAAATCGCCGGCATCCATTCTTTTCAGTCCTAGTTCTGCCAGGAATCCGGGCCTTCTGAATCCGGAAACCGGCGAAGAAAAAACGGCCTTCTCATGCAGACGTTCAGTCAGTTCCGCCGCGACTGCCTGTACGTGTTCGCCGCAGAAGAACGTTGTTGTCTGTATCTTTGAACAGAGGGATGCAATGGTACTGAGCTGCGTGTTCATGAGCTGACCCCATTGCCCGTCTTTCATCTGGTAGAGGGCGCAGGCAACTTCTTCTCTCCCGGCGTTCAATACCGGGCATACCGGCAGGCCGGTTTCCGCGTGCTGCCAGGCTTCCGCTTCGAGGGTGCTGATACCGATAACGGGGATTCCCAGGCTGAAGGCCAGTCCCCGGGCGGTGCTCAAGCCGACTCTCAGTCCGTTGTAGCTTCCGGGGCCTGTGGCAACGATGATGCAGTCGGCCGATTCGAGTGTCCGTGAGTTCTGTTCGAGAAGGTACCGCAGATTCGGCAGAAGCTGGGTTGTATGGTTATGCCCGCAGTTCCAGGTGAATTCGGCCGTCACCCGCCGGTCATTGACCAGCGCCAGTCCGGCGGTATCGGTTGACGTGTCGATTGCTATCTGCATTGTCATACGTGACTTTCTTCGGTTTCTCTTTGCGGTGAATTGGCTTCGAACAGTAACTCATCGATTATACACAGAGTTGGTACGTGTTTGTCCAGACTTAATATCGGACGGGTTTATGCCCGCTCGTTGATTCTTGGTTCTCTTCCCGGTAACTGATGACCGGAATCGCGGTAACGTCGGGTGATGTCACCGGCCAGTTCTTCGTACCGCTTTCCGTTCGGTTCCAGCCAGAATGCCCGGCCGGAATCGGAGAGATAGGTTATCCGTATCAGGAGAAAATTACGGGGGAGAATGCTGATGGCTTTCTCCGCCCACTCCAGCACGCACACTCCCTTCCCGTACAGGTAATCGTCCAGGCCGAGGTCCATGCTTTCTTCGATATTGTCGAGGCGGTAGAGGTCCATGTGGTAGAGCGGCATCCGGCCGTAAAATTCCCGCATGATGACGAAGGTCGGGCTCAGGATATCGTCGTCGATGGCGAGGCCGAGAGCGATTCCCTGGGTCAGGCAGGTTTTGCCGGCCCCGAGTTTTCCTTCGAGGAGAATGACATCTCCCGGTTTCACCGATTCCCCGATTACTCTCCCGAGTTCTCTGGTTTCTTCAGGACTTTCAGTTTCGATAACCGCAGATTTCATGCCTGTTCCTCCCGGATAAAGTGTTTCCAGCCGGACGTTTCCGGATGTATCTCATTACCGTGGAAGTCGATGACGGTGACCGTACCCGGTTTGGCGGCGGTGATATTGCCGATGACCGTGACCGGGCAATCGAGGGCTGCTTCGACCTGTTTCATCACGCCTTCCGGAGCGGTAAACAGAAGCTCGTAGTCCTCTCCGCCGGAAAGAGCGTATTCGAGCGCTTTTTTCGGAAACAGCTTCACGGCGGCAGGATGGACCGGTACGAGGTCGGCATTGATTCTCGCCCCGACGTTGCTGGCTTCGCAGATGTGGGTAAGGTCGGCGATGAGCCCGTCGCTGACGTCGATGGCTGTTTTTACACCGTGCCGGACGAGCATCTGTCCCTCGTGCAACCGGGGTACCGGCCGCAGGAAAGCGTCTCTGAGAGGCCGGGAGGCGGTATCGGAACGATGCTGCTTCAGGATTTCGAGACCGGCTCTCGACATGCCGGGGCAGCCG
>CAYSQK010000289.1:0-2580 GCA_964433075.1 uncultured Dehalococcoidales bacterium | reverse complement strand
TTGCCGACCGGTGTATAGGAGTTATAGAGATAGGATAACGGCGAACTGAAATGTCTTTCGATATTCCAGGCGACGTCTTCGGCGGTCAGTTCACGCCCGTTTGCGGGAGCTTTGTCCCAGTAGTGGACTCCCGGCCGGATGTTGTAGATGAAAGTTTCATTATCAGGCATGCTCCAGCTTTCAGCCAGTTTCCCGGTCAGCATCCCGACGAATCCGCCGAACCCGCCGGTCCAGTCATTTTCGTTCGTTCCGGCGGGGCCTCTTGTCCAGTCACCCATCAGTAATTCTTCACCCGTCAGCGATACGGTGAACATCTCACTCGATGCTGCGTAATCCCAGGCTTTGATGTCATTGAGACGTATCCTGGTAAATGTCCCACCATACTTTGGTTCAAGGGGGTCTGCATACTCTTCTTCCGTTTCGACGGTTTCCTGTTCAGTAGAGGGTTTATCCTGAATATCCGGACTGACCGCCGGTTCTTCTTTTTCTTCTCCGCAAGAAGCCAGCAGTAATGTGAGAACCATGAGACAGCTTGTAATCACCAGTACAATTTTCTTCCTCAAATTATCCTCCTTTTACTATTCCGAAAATGTTGAATGGACCCTACGCTGCCTAGGAATGACCAATATTCGAATACACAAATTACAAAAGTCAAATAAATTTAACTAATTTGTGAAAAAATCTTAATAGAAAATATTCAGGAGAACTACATCTATTTTGTTCATAAAATCGGGCATATTACCCGTATATTGCAGCGTCGGCAGTGAGGAGAGAAGCGGATAATTGTTGAAATAAAGAGCGGTTTATTCTGTAATGTTCTTGTAATATGTTATAGAGAAAAGTGGAGATAATGGGATAAAAGAAGTTCACAGTTATCAGTTGACAGTTTACAGTTTTAAGAAAGAGGGGAACGGATAGGTCGGATAAGACGGATAGGACAGACAGGACGGATTTAGTAATTCACCCTGTGTTCAGAAGTTCTTTAATGGTGGGTTACGTCCTCCGGTTATTCATTATCAGATGATTGAACAACGGGTATCGGTACTTTTCGTGTTGAACGGACTTCACCCACCCTACGCGGGGGTTGACGAAGTCGTAGATAGTTACAAAGAAGTTAACAGTTTACAGTTTACAGTAATCAGTTGTCAGTTTACAGTTTTAAGAAAGAGGGGGACGGTTAGCAGAAAGTGAAAAGGCGGGACAACTGTCCCGCCTTTGGAGTGTTTCAAGGTTTTTTTACAGTTCGACGAAGCGTGCCGTATAGACATCCGGAACGCTGAGAATTGTTTTTCTGACTTTGTCTGTGACCGGTTCGTCGAGGGTGAGAATCATGAGGGCTTTACCCCGCGGCTGAAGCCGGCCGACGTGCATGGAGCTGATATCGATATTGGCATCGCCGGTTACCCTGCCGACCTGTCCGAGGAGGCCGGGGCGGTCAAGGTGGTCGCAGAAGAGGAAATAGCCTTCAGCCGGATAGATATCGAGCCAGTAATTGTCAATCCGGGCGATATGGGTTTCGCCGCGGACGGCAGTCGTCGAGACGGTAACCGTTCCTTTGCTGGTAGCGATTTCGACGGTGATGAGGCTCGAGTAATGCTCGGAAGTGGGGTCGCTCTGCTCGGTTACCTTCAGCCCGCGCCGGTCGGCGATGATATTGGCATTGACGAGGTTGACCCGGTCTTCGCTAATCTGGTCGAGCAGTCCGCCCAGCAGGGCGGCTTTGAGGACGTTGGTGCTGTAGTTGGATATTTCGCCTTCGTAGGTGATGCTGACGGAGTTCATCCGGCCGTCAGTTAACTGAGCGGCCAGCTTTCCGGCAGTGGAGGCTGCCTTGATGAACGGCGCCATCACGGAGAGGTTTTCGGCGGATACGAAGGGGGCGTTGACGGCGTACATGGCGGCGCGCCCGTGGAAGATATCGATTATCTGGTTGACGACATCGGCGGCCACGAGGGTCTGCGCTTCAGCAGTCGATGCCCCGAGGTGCGGAGTGGTGATGATGTTGTCCATACAGGCGAAGATGTTGTCCTTAAGGGGTTCTTCACGGAAGACATCGATAGCGGCTCCGGCAATCCTCTTTTCCTGAACAGCTTTGAGGAGAGCGGCTTCGTTGATGAGCCCGCCGCGGGCGGCGTTGATGATGCGGACGGTGGGTTTGACGAGCGCCAGTTCCTTTTCACCGATGAGGCCTTCGGGCGATTTCATCTGGGGGATATGGATGGTGATGAAATCCGATTCTTTGAGCAGCCGTTCCATATCGACCAGTTCGACATTGAGGGCGCGGGCTTTTTCCTGCGAGATGTACGGGTCATAGCCGATGACTTTCATATCAAGTCCGCGGGCGTAGCGCGAGACGACCGAGCCGATATTGCCGAGCCCGATGATGCCGAGCGTCTTGTTTTTAACTTCGACGCCGACGAAGTTACTCCTCTTCCATGCGCCGCCTTTGAGCGAGGCGCAGGCCTGGGGAATATGGCGGGCGAGGGCGAGCATGAGGGCGATGGTGTGTTCGGCAGCCGCCGTGGTATTGCTGGTAGATCGGAAGAGCACACGTCTGAACTCCAGTCACCGCTCATTATC
>CAYSQK010000288.1:0-2593 GCA_964433075.1 uncultured Dehalococcoidales bacterium | reverse complement strand
GTACTCGCCCACCTCTTTATCGAGTTCCTGGAGCCGTTCCATGCTTTTCGTCTGCATGTCGGTAACCGTCTCGATACTGCTCATCACCCGTTTTCGTAACTCACTCTGACGGGCATTGAGCGTTTGTTTCTCTTCTTCTCCAAGAGCGAAGTATTCTTCTTCCTTCATCGGACGGTCTTCTGTCATCGGATATAACATCGGACCGGAGGCAGTCATCTGTAGAACAAATCCCTGCTGCCTCGCTTCACTCGAAAGTTCATTGAACAGTCGCTGCTGCTCTGCCTGCACACTTACCATCGCCTTCTGACGGCTTGCTTTATAGTCATCCGAAGAAAAAGCCTGTCCAAGACCCTGTTGCACCTTCTGCAGCAGGGACCCCATTTCGTCACGAAACGGTTTACCCTTCCCCTGAGGCAGGCTGGCAATCACCGGTGAATCCGTTTCCTTGAAATTGTACAGGTAGCACCAGTCTGTTACATCCGGCGGCATACCGTGGTCTCCCCGTTCCCGGATAACCCTTTCGATATATGCCTTGACCATGGAGGTCTTCCCGGTACCGGTTATCCCGGCGACATATATGTTATACCCTGAATTCGCCATATTCAGACCGAATTCAATAGCTCTCGTCGCTCGTTCCTGACCGACAAACTCTCGGAGAGGAGCCAGATTCTTGGTACACTCAAAATCAAAAAGCGCCGGGTCACACTTCCAGTTCAGCCTGTCAGCCGATACTTCGTATTTCGCAATTTTCATGAGACCTCCCTGTTCTTTCAGATTAACGGATAAACTTGATGAATGATAATGTGCATATTACAATTGTTTACCGATAACATCAAGCTAACCTGCTCCTCTCCAACTATCCCGTCATCGGAATCAGCAAAAGGAGAATGTACCGTGAAACCTTCTGTAGCATTGACCTCCGGAAACAATCGCTCGGAAAATGTCGGCAAAGCCCTCGAATTAATCAAGGATGATATCAGTTTTCGGGGAAAATCTGATGTTTTTATAAAAGTTAACTTTGTCGACGTTGAAAACCAGGTGGCGGCAACGCATGCCGGGGCTGTTCAGGCACTCCTCGGGTTTATCCGCAAGCAGTATTCAGGGAAAATAACCATCGGCGAGGCAACCATCCAGGGTCCGGTCGTCGAAGCGTTTGAACATTTCGGGTACATGGATATCCTCAGGGAATATAAAACTGAAATATTCGATATGAAAGAGGATGACTGGGAAATCCTGTCCCTTTACGATTCCGGATTCAAACCCATGCCTGTTCATTACTCACGGAGAATGCTGAAGTCTGATTACCTTATCTCTGTCGGCCCGCCGAAAACGCATGACAACGTCCAGGTTACCCTGTCTATCAAAAACGTCGTCATGGGAGGTCCCAGCCATAAGTACGATGACAAAATGAAGATACACCAGGGCCCGGCAGTCATGAACCTTGATTTATACCTCATGGCCATTCAGCACCTGCCGGAACTTGCTGTCATTGATGGTTTTGTCGGCATGGAAGGTGACGGCCCGGTAAATGGTGACCCGGTCGAATGGAAAATGGCCGCCGCCGGCTGTAATGCCGTCACAGTCGATTGTCTTGTGTCCGGTCTGATGGGCTTCCCCGCTGAAAATGTCGGGTACCTCTATTACCTTTCGGAAAAGGGGTACGGTGTCAGAAACCTCAGTGACATGAACGTTTGTGGAGAAAATCCCGAAAATATCAGGAAAAATTTCGCGCCCCACCCTGCAATCTCCTGGCAAAGAACCTGGCCGAATCAGAAGGTAAACGAACTGCTTGTTATATAGTACAATGAATACCATCCGGTATATAGAAAGGTAATGACATGAAATCCAGAGTAGCTCTGACAACCGGCGAGGACCGTTCCGCTAACGTCGCAAACGCATTGAATTGTATCAGCGATGACATCGACCTTTCCGGGAAAAAGGATATCTTCATCAAAGTTAATTTTGTTGATACTCATAACCAGCTGTGCTCCACTCATCCGGACGGTGTAAAAGCTCTGTTACACTTTCTCCGGGAGCGGTATGACGGCCGGATTCGCATCGGCGAATCTCACATTTTCGATGCGATAACCGCCCCGTTCGAGCGGTTCGGTTACATGGATATTTTGAAAAAGTACGATGCGGAAATCGTCGATCTAAAACACGACGAATGGGAGATGGTGTCTATCTTCGATACCGACTTTCAACCGTTCGATATCCATTATTCGAAAACGCTGCTGGACTGCGATTACCTCATCTCCATTACCCCTCCGAAGGCCCATGACGCCGTCCTGGTATCGCTCGCTCTTAAAAACGTCATTATGGGAGGGCCGAGTCATACGTATGATGATAAAGTGAAGGTTCATCAGGGTCCGGGGGTCATGAACCTGAATCTGTATCTCATGGCTGTCCGGCATCTTCCTGAACTGAGTATCATCGATGGATTTGCCGGTATGGAAGGAGACGGCCCGTTATGGGGAGAGGCCGTCGACTGGAAAATTGCTGCCGCCGGGACTGATTCGGTTGCCGTCGATTCCCTTGTCGCGGACATGATGGGATTCCCTCCTGCAAGCGTCGGGTACCTTCATTACCTGGC
>CAYSQK010000287.1:0-2597 GCA_964433075.1 uncultured Dehalococcoidales bacterium | reverse complement strand
GGTCTTGGTTTCTCCGGTTTTCCGCCGATTCTTTTTGTCCTGCATAACGAATTGAAAGGCAGACTGGCGTCACAGAAAGAACTGGCGGATTTTCTCGGTATCAGGCCTTCGTCGATTACTGCTTCCATCAAACGGATGGAAAAAGCCGGCCTCGTGGAAAAGGTGCATGATGAAGGCGACCTCAGACGGAACATTATTACGTTGACGAAAAAGGGCAGGGAACTGGTCGAAAACAGCCTTCATGTTTTCGATGAAGTCGACCGCCGTATGTATGAAGGTTTCTCCGAAGAAGAGAAAGAACAGTTGAAAACGTACTATCTTCGCATTATCAGAAATCTGGAAAATCTGGGAGTTCAGTCACCTGCCGGTTTTACAAAGGAGTAAAAGGGTTCATCATGTTGAAAAAATTGACTTCCTACCTCGGAATCTACAAACGATATGCAATTTACAGCTTTTTCCTGGTTGCCGGCGATGTTGTCTGCGAGCTGTTGATGCCGCTCCTGATGGCCCAGATTGTCGACCGGGGTATACCGACGAACGATATTGGCTTCATCGGTCGTATCGGTGGTTTCATGGTATTGCTGGCACTGGCAGCTATCGGCTTGGGTATAACCAATATGAAATACTCATCCGAAGTCAGTCAGGGTTTCGGAGCTAATATCAGGAAAGCGCTCTTCCACAAGGTGCAGGAATTTTCCTTCTCCAATATCGATACCTTCAGCTCCGCTTCGCTCATCACCCGCCTCACCAGCGATGTTACCCAGCTTCAGATGACGATTATGATGGGCCTCCGCATGATGCTGAGAGCCCCTCTCATGCTGGTCATTGCCATTGTCCTGGTACTCTCTATCAATGCGCAGCTTTCAATCATCATTTTTGCCGCAATACCTGTCATGGTCGTTATTATTCTGATTGTGGTCAGGATAGCAGAACGGCTGTTCACTAATATGCAGCAGCGTCTCGACGGACTGAATTCCACTATCCAGGAAAATCTCATCGGCATTCGCGTCGTTAAAGCCTTCGTCCGGGAAGGCCATGAAAAACTGAAGTTCGCCCGTTCGAATGACGCCTTCATGGAAGCCGCTCTCAAGGCCGGCTACCTCGGCGCAGCCATCATGCCGATTATGATGTTTATCCTTAACTTCAGCACCATCCTCGTTATCTGGTTCGGCGGGCGGATGGTCGGCGCCGGTACCATGGGGCCGGGTGAACTGATTGCTTTCATCAGCTACCTCATGCAGATTCTCATGAGTATCATGATGTTCTCCATGATGTTCCTCATGCTCGCCCGTGCCAAAGCCTGTGCTGACCGTATTATCGAAGTTATTGATACTGATGTTACGATTCAAAATAAACCGGGCCTTGATGACTCCGGCGTATTACCCGCTGTCACCAGGGGGAAAATCGAGTTTGAGAATGTCGATTTCCGGTATGGAACCGGTGAAGGTAAAAATGTTCTCTCCAATATCTCCTTTACTGCTGAACCCGGCGAATTTGTCGCGGTCATCGGCGGTACCGGTTCCGGGAAATCATCGCTTCTCCATCTTATCCCCCGCCTTTACGATGTTGCCGAAGGACGGGTACTGGTCGATGGCATTGATGTCCGTAACTATCGCATCGAAACCCTCCGTGCCGGTATCGGCATGGTGCTGCAGAATAATGTTCTCTTCACCGGCACCATTCGCGACAACCTGCTTTGGGGTGATGAATATGCCCCTCAGGAAGAAATCGAAGCCGCTGTTCGCGACGCTCAGGCTGATGACTTTATCGCTGAATCGGATGATGGTTACGAAACCATGCTTGGGCAGGGAGGCGTTAACGTCTCCGGCGGTCAGAAGCAGCGGCTCTGTATCGCCCGGGCTTTACTGAAAAAACCGCGTATTCTGATTCTCGATGACAGCACCAGCGCCGTCGATATGGCAACTGAAGCCCGGATACGGGACGCGTTCCGCACGAGCCGCGGCGATACCACCGTCCTGCTCGTTTCCCAGCGGATAAGCTCGGTGAAAGATGCTGACAAAATTATCGTTCTCGATGACGGCCGTATTAACGGCATCGGTACCCACGAATCACTCATGAAAACAAATGCTATTTACCGTGAGATTTGTGTCTCGCAGCAGGAAGGAATAACGGAATAATGGGAGAGACAAGAGGAACACCCGGCACCGTACCGAACCGCGGCCCTGTTCAGGGCCCGCCCCCCGGCAGAGGCCCGATGGGAGGCCCTCCCGGTGGTCCCCCCGGTGCTGCCATGGGTTTCGGCAAGCCGAAGAATCTCAGGGCAACAGCAACCCGCCTCCTTGGTTATCTGAGCGGCAGCAAACTGCTGATTGTTCTTGTAATTGTTTCGCTCATCCTTGGGTCCGGTGCCATGCTGGCTTCTTCGTTCCTGTTGAAACCGCTGATTAACGACTATATCGTGCCGGGAGATTTTCCCGGCCTGTTCAGGATGCTTCTGCTGATGGGCGGTATAATGCTTGTCGGCATCGGTGCTTCCTATACCCAGTCGCGTCTGACCGTCATGCTTGCCCAGAAGACGGTTAACCGGATTCGGCGCGACCTTTTTAACAAAATGCAGGACCTCGAACTGCGGTTCT
>CAYSQK010000286.1:0-2607 GCA_964433075.1 uncultured Dehalococcoidales bacterium | reverse complement strand
GTAGGCGGTGCGGACAGTGAAAAGGGAATACTTATCACCGTCGGCAGGAACGGAACACCTCTAATCTGGGCTTCTCTCGGCAGTCCGACAATTGAAGGGTATAACGCAGAAGCATCAGGTGTATTCTGGAACACGGGAGAAATCCCGTACGACCCCTATGCGGAATGCAGATAGCCCCGGTAATCTCTTAATACGATTACGTTTACTGAAAACAAGCAACCTGAGCTATTCAGGTTGCTTGTTTTTATTGTCTAATCCTCCCGCCTCGCGGTCAGTGACACCGCCATGCATAGATATGGCCTTGTTAACTTCAACGTTCGCATCGGACAATGGGGAACACCCTTCGGAACAACCACCGCCGTTGCTTTGTCGAAGGTAAATTTCGTCTCTTCATTGGCTCCGATAGCAAATTCCACCGTGGCGCCGAGGTCTTCGAAATTCTCCGGGTCTGACCCCATGAAGAAAATCGCTTCGTCGTAATCATGGACATGCGGTTTGGTCGACATTCCGGTAATACCTTCCTTGAACGCATAGGCGTAAATGAAATGGCATTCGAAGCCGTTCAGAATATCCGCGCCTGCCGCCATAATTTGCCCGCCTTTGGTTTTGTGAATGGGAAGGGTTACTGCTTTCGGCTCTGTTATCATGAATATCCTCCCTGTATTGTCAAAATTACCTTATTGTGAGAGGACAGGTATATATTGTCAAGAACGGGATAGATCCGATAGCTGGTCTTCCTGTTGATTACCTGATATCTATCGCAGATTCATAAATGGTACCTTCCAGAACCGCACAATACCTGTATTGACAAATAAAGAAAAGTCACCCTATACTGAAAATAAGACAATTTAACAAATAAAGGCATCGAAAGAGACTAGTATGCTCCGGGCGAGATTCAGAGAGCCGGGTAAGGTGAGAGCCGGTATCGTACGCAGGAGTTGAATGGACTCAGGAGCCGCAAACCGAACGTCATAGACAAGTAGGCTTTGACGGAGAGGGCACCGTTAACAGAGCCCAGGGTATCTTTCCGGCACGGACCGGAGACGTACCTGAGAAAGATGACTGCTTCCCGTTTTCATCCGTATATTTACACCTGTTTTTTTCAGCAGTTAACCAGGGTGGTACCGCGAAAGGATAGCCCATCGCCCCTGAGGCGATGGGCTTTTTGTATTCGCGAATATTGGAGGAATATGTGTACTACCCTACACTGGAACAGGTTAAAGGGATGAAAGGAGAAGGCACCGTCGTTCCTGTCTACCGGGAGATGATTGCCGACCTCGAAACCCCCGTATCCGCTTTCCTGAAAATCAATTCGGGCGGCTGCGCTTTCCTGCTTGAGAGCGTCGAAGGCGGAGAAAGAATCGGCAGGTACAGCTTTATCGGCACTGACCCCTATACCATTATCACAAGCGACGGCACATCTGACCCGCTGCCCAGAATAGCCACCGAAATGAAAAAGTTCAAAATAGCTTCCCGGGGTGAACTCCCCAAACTCGCTGGCGGGGCGGTCGGTTACCTGAGCTACGAAACGGTAGCCCGATTCGAAAATCTGCCTTCACCGGAAAAGGATACCATCGGCGTTCCGGAATCGATGTTCATGATGGTAGACACACTCCTTATCTTCGACCATGTCACCCATACGATTAAAGTGATGAGCCACGTGTATCTGAAGGGTGATATCACTGCCGAATACAGGAAAGCCGTCGGTAAAATCGACCATCTTATCGATTGCCTCAACCAGCCTCTGCCGTCCGGGCAAAAAGCTGCCGGCTCGGTTCCATCAGCTGAACCGGAATCCTGTTCATCGAATTTCACGCGTGATGAGTATAAGGCAGTCGTCGAGAAAATAAAGCGGTATATTGTTGCCGGAGAGGTCATTCAGGTTGTGCCGTCTCAACGCATGTACCGGAAAACCACGGCGGCGCCGTTTGATATTTACCGCGCTTTACGCACCATCAACCCCTCACCTTATATGTTCTACTACGACTTTAAAGATTTCCAGCTTATTGGAGCATCACCGGAAATCCTCGTCAGAGTCGCCGGTAATACCGTCACCACTCGACCTCTCGCCGGAACACGCCCCAGGGGAACAACTCCGGCGAAGGATATAGCTCTGGAAAAGGAACTAAAATCTGATGAAAAAGAAAGAGCCGAACACATCATGCTGGTGGACCTCGGTCGCAACGATATCGGCCGGGTAAGTAAGCCGGGGTCTGTCGAAGTCAGTGATTTGATGGAAGTGGAACGATACTCGCACGTCATGCACCTCGTTACTAATGTTCACGGCCAATTGAAGCCGGAGATGACAGCTTTCGATGCGCTGCGTGCCTGTTTCCCGGCAGGTACTGTTTCCGGAGCCCCGAAAATCCGGGCAATGGAGATAATTGCCGAGGTCGAGAGGGAAAAGAGGGGACCTTACGCCGGTGCTGCCGGCTACATCTCCTTTTCCGGAGATATGGATATGGCTATATCGATTCGTACCATGGTGCTGAAAAACGGTACCGCCTATACCCAGGCGGGAGGAGGAGTCGTTTATGACAGCGACCCGCAGAAAGAGTATGTAGAAACCCGGAATAAAGCCGGGGCCTTGTTGAGTGCCCTCAATCA
>CAYSQK010000285.1:0-2639 GCA_964433075.1 uncultured Dehalococcoidales bacterium | reverse complement strand
TCGAAATGATGCCGGAAACGGAAATCATATTCCAGGAAACCCCGCGGCCGAACGGTACGCTGGGCGGGACCGGTATCGGTGAAATGACCATGATATCGACAGCCCCGTCAATTACCAACGCCATCTACCATGCCTGCGGCGTCAGAATGAACCACCTTCCGGCTTCACCGGACAAGGTGAAGGAAGCCCTTGCACAGAAGAAATAATCCGGGAAGAACCGGCAATACGAAACCATGAAGAAGCCCCGACAGCAATCGGGGCTTCTTTTATTCACAATATCCACTGAAATGCTGTTTCCGTGAGCCATGCAGGAGGGTATAATGTAACCTGATGGCAGACATCAGGCCGTTGATAGAAGAATATCCCGTTACCGCTGATTCGGTCGAGCTGTTCCGGAAGTTCACCGGCAGACCCAACTGTTTTTTCCTCGACAGCGGCATGGACCCGGAAAAACTGGGGAGGTATTCATTCATCGGGAGCGACCCGTTTCTGACCCTGAAATCGTTCGGAGAAACAACCGAAGTCACCTTTCTGGGGCGACCTTCGAAGGAAACCGGAAACCCTCTCGATATCCTCAACCGTCACCTGGAGCAGTACCGAATCGACGATGACGAATCGATGCTCCCCTGTGCCGGCGGGGCGGTGGGATACATCAGCTACGATATCGGCCGGTTCATCGAAACGCTCCCCTGCACGGCCGTCAACGACCTCAACCTGCCCGAGTGCCGTTTCGGATTCTACGATGTCATCATCACCATCGATAATCTGACAGGGAAAACGTACATCGTTTCGACCGGTTTTCCCGAGCAGGATGAATCCCTCCGGATGAAACGGGCCATGGAACGACTGCATGAAATCAAAACGATACTTGACCAGCCTGCAGGATCGGCTCCAGCTTCATCCACCCCTCCCACCGGAACGAAGAAACTCGTCAGTAATTTCAGCCACGAAGGGTACCTGAAAGCCGTCGAGCGGGCGCGGCAGTACATCATCGACGGCGACATCTTCGAAGTCAACCTTTCACAGCGGTTCGAAACGGAAACGGACCTGCCGCCATGGGAGCTGTACCTCAAGCTCAGGGCAATCAACCCTGCCCCCTTCGCCGCATACCTCGATTTCAACGACCTCGTCATTGTCAGCGCCTCCCCCGAACGATTTATCCGCAGCCGGAACGATTACGTGGAGACGCGCCCGATTAAAGGGACGATTCGCCGGGGTGCCACACCGGAAGAGGATAAAGCCAACGCCGCAAAGCTGCTTGCCAGCGCCAAAGACCACGCCGAGAACATGATGATAGTCGACCTTGAACGGAACGATCTCGGAAGGGTCTGCCGTTTCGGTTCCGTCAAGGTGACCGAACTGGCGATTCTCGAAACCTTTCCGACGGTGTTTCACCTCACATCCACGGTGGTCGGGCAGTTGAAAGAAGGGAACGGACGGCTCGAACTGCTCAAGGCAACGCTGCCGGGCGGCTCGATAACCGGCGCTCCGAAAATCCGCTCGATGGAGATAATCGACGAACTCGAACCGACCTGCCGGAGTATCTATACCGGCAATATCGGCTACCTCGGTTTCAACGGCACCATGGATTTAAGCATCGTTATCCGCACCTTCCTCCTGAAAGGAAACAGGGCGTACTTCCAGGCAGGGGGAGCGGTTGTTTACGATTCCGACCCCGAGTCCGAATACCAGGAAACCATCGACAAGGTACGGGCGCTGATGGACGCCCTCAATTTAACGATATGATACTGATAATCGATAATTACGATTCATTTACCTATAACCTGTACCAGTACCTCGGTGAACTGGGGTATGAACCGGCGGTATTCCGGAACGACCGGATAACGCTCGATGAGATTGAACAACAAAGGCCTTCCCACCTTATCATCTCGCCGGGGCCGTGCACGCCGCTCGAAGCCGGTATCTCGAACGAGGTCGTCCGGCACTTCGGAGGGAGGATACCGATACTCGGCGTCTGCCTCGGTCACCAGTGTATCGGCCACGTGTACGGCGGGCTCGTTACCCACGCGCCGGTGCCGACCCACGGAAAAAGCTCGCCGGTCTACCACGACGGAAAAACCATCTTCAGAAACCTGCCGAACCCGTTCGACGGCGGCCGGTACCATTCGCTGATTGTCGAACTCACCGAACAGTCGAACAACCTCGAAGAGTCCGCCCGAACCGCAGAAGGCGTTATCATGGGTATCCGTCACCGGCGGTACAATGTCGAAGGCATTCAGTTTCACCCCGAATCGATTATGACAGAAGCCGGACACGACATTCTGACCAACTTCCTCTCCGTCACGAGCGCTGTCAGACCGGAGGAGCAGCCATGAACACCACCGTTTACCTCAATGGAGCACTGGTACCGAAATCGGAAGCAATGGTATCCGTATCCGATTACGGTTTCCTCTACGGATACGGCCTTTTCGAGACAATGCGTGCTTACGACGGCGTTATATTCCGGCTTGACCGGCATATCGAACGCCTGATACGTTCAGCCGGAGAAACCGGACTGACGTTCGACGCTGAGGTATTGAAACAGGCTGTCGTCGATACCGTCGAAGCCAACCATCTGGCGGGCGCCCGGGTACGGCTGACGGTAACGGGAGGAGAGGGAAGTACCGCCCCGGATATCG
>CAYSQK010000284.1:0-2644 GCA_964433075.1 uncultured Dehalococcoidales bacterium | reverse complement strand
TACGGCGATAACCGGTATCTTCCGTTCGCCGGCTGCCACCACCAGTTCGTACCCCGGGTCGGAAATTCCAGGCGTTCCAGCCTCGGAAACGAGGGCAACATCTCCCGATTCGAGATACCCGAGAATATGGTCCAGCTTCGTCAGCTTATTGTGCTCGTAATAACTGGTCATGGGCGTCCTGATATCGTAATGGGTCAGGAGACGTTTCGTTTTCCGGGTATCCTCGGCGGCAATCACCGACACTTCTTTCAGAATACGAAGCGCCCGAAGCGTGATATCTTCGAGATTACCAATCGGGGTTGCGACAACGTAGAGGGTGGGCATCAGACCGGTTTTCCTCACTTCATCCGCAGGACGTACTATTCCGGTTACGACAGACCTTTGCTATTATAGTCTACCGGATAAATTACTGTCCAGATACAGCGCCGGGCGCCGCCGTGAAACGAGCCTGACAAGGGTGAAAAGAGGCAGAAAATCCTTTGACGAAAACAAAAATGTTTATCCATTTAAGTATTATCTGTGTTGAATTTAACCGTCACCTTTACTATAATTTCAATAAAAGGGGTGTAGAATATGGCTGAAGTCAAGCGTAAAGAGCTCAGGCGTTCCTACGGGTTCGACGAAGTCGCAATCGTTCCCGGCGATGTCACGTTAAATCCCGAACAGACCAATGTCGAACTGAAAATCGGCGATTACACGATGGATATTCCGATTATGGCATCCGCCATGGACGGCGTTGTCGATGTCAATTTTGCCGTCGCTTTAAGCAAGCTGGGCGGTCTCGGTATCCTCCACCTCGAAGGTGTTCAGACCCGGTACGATAATCCGGCGGAAGTCCTCGAGGAAATTGCGAAAGCAAGCCCCCAGGAAGCTACTCCCCTTCTGCAGAAGATATATTCAGCGCCGATTAAAGAAAACCTGATTGGCGAACGCGTCCAGGAAATCAAAAAACTCGGCGGAACCGCCGCCGTCGCCGCCCTGCCGGCAAATACGAAACGATTCGCCCCGCTGGCCGTTGAAGCCGGTGTCGATATCCTGACGGTCATGTCAACCGTCACCTCAGCCCGCCACGTCTCGAAGAGCGTCCGCGGCCTGATATTCGAAGAACTCGTCAAATCTGTTTCCGTTCCGGTCGTCGTCGGCAACTGCGTCAGTTACACCGCCTGTCTTGAACTGATGAGAACCGGTGTTGCCGGTGTTCTCATCGGGGTCGGTCCCGGCGCCGCCTGTACCACCAGAGAAGTCCTCGGTATGGGCGTCCCCCAGATTACGGCAACCATCGACTGCGCCGCCGCCCGCGATACCTATCAGAAAGAATCCGGACGGTACGTGCCGATTATTACCGACGGCGGTTTCCGCAAAGGCGGCGATATCTGCAAGGCAATTGCCGCCGGCGCTGACGGCGTCATGATAGGCTCGGTATTTGCCCAGGCAGTCGAATCGCCCGGCCACGGTTACCACTGGGGCATGGCCGCACCGCATGCCGCCCTCCCGAGAGGCACCCGTATTCACGTCGGGACGTCAGGCACCCTCGAACAGATACTGTTCGGCCCCTCTTCGGTCACCAACGGCAGCCACAACCTGGTCGGGGCCCTCCGCAACGCCATGGGCCTCTGCGGCGCCGCCAATGTCCGCGAAATGCACAAAGCCGAAATGGTTATCGCCCCGGCAATAACCACCGAAGGAAAATCCTGGCAGATAGCTCAGGGCAGATAAGACAAAGAATTACACTAAACAAAAAAGCCGGTCGAATAATTTCGACCGGCTTTTTTTCTATCATTGTAACTATTCGTCAAAATCATCATCGTCCGCATCATCGAACCCGGCGCTGACCGACTGGCGCAGAACCGGCTCTTTTTTATCGGTTTTCGACTTTTTTCTGAAATCAGCTTTCTCGATTTCTTTCCGGATGTCTTCAAGGTTGTTTTCAGCCACCACGGCGTTGACACCGGCACACCAGAGCGCTTCGAGTTCCGCCGCAGACAGTTTCACGGCACTGTGAACGAAAAGCGGTTTCCCGGGTATGACGCCGAATTTCTGTACCAGCATCAGATCCTGCCAGGTAATCGTTTCATTCGCCGCCGGAAGCTCAATCATCAACGCATCGACCGGTAAATCGATAAGCGTCCGGTAAAGTGAATCGGCAACCGTGATATCGACGGCGAGGATTTTTCCCGCCTTCGCGTCTTCCACGAGCGTTACCGGCGTGTCAGGCGTAAAAACGAAGAAGTCGCACCCGGCGTTAACCATTTTCGGTATATCGCTCCCGTTGACCGTCATCAGCCGTGCCCCCCAGGGCATCGTTTTCGGCACGTTCTTCAGCATTTCGGCCGTAACCTTGCCGGTTACCTCCACCAGCACCGCATCCGCGCCGGCCGTGCTGCCGCTGTTCTCCGGAGACACGGCGGCCACCAGTTGTATCCGTTTTTTCAGCGTGTCCGCACCGGCTCTTCGGAATCCTATCGGCGTTATTTCGCCCTTCTCTATCTTTTTTAAATTATCGATAAATGTGCTCATCGTTTCCCCAGGTCTTTCAGTTATTTTTTCAGCGATGCCACCGCTGCCTGTACGCCGGCGCCCGGCTCTGTTTTGTATCCCTGTTCCGTCAATGTTTTCTCAAGGGCTGCCAGCACCAGCAGGACGT
>CAYSQK010000283.1:0-2648 GCA_964433075.1 uncultured Dehalococcoidales bacterium | reverse complement strand
CTCCAGGAACCGATATACTATCCGTTTTTTTCCGCCGTAAAGGCTTCCGGCTGCCATATCGATAATAACGGGTTGAAGCTGACAAACGGCCGGTACGAAATGGATTACGATGATCTGCAGACGAAGTTCCTGCCGCAAATGGGGATGGGAGCTTCTGCGCGCAGAAACAAAGCCCTGGTGCTGTGTAACCCCCACAATCCGGTCGGCCGGCTCTGGAGCAAAGAAGAAATCACCCGCATGGGGGAAATCGTTATCGGGAACGGCGGCATCGTCATTTCCGATGAAATTCACTGCGAAATACTGATGGGTGGAAGAAAGCATACGCCCTTCGCCTCGGTGTCGGAAGAATTTGCTCAGAATTCGATCGTCTGCATGGCGCCGAGCAAAACATTCAGCCTGGCTGGGCTCGAAACATCAACAATTATCATCCCGAACAAGAAACTGCGGGAAGAATTCAATACTATCAGGACGGGGATTCTGCCCGGTCCGAACCTGTTCGGCATGGTTGCCCTCGAAGCCGCGTACCGGCACGGCGACGAATGGCTGGAGCAGGTGCTCGATTACATCGGGAAGAATCTCGAATTTCTTAAGAAGTATCTTGAGACGAAAGTCCCGAAGATAAAGCTGATTGAACTCCAGGGGACGTATCTCGCCTGGCTCGACTGCCGGGAACTTAACCTCGATGACCAGGGACTGCGGCGGTTCTTCCGGGAAAAGGCGAAAGTGGGGTTCGATGACGGCTACGTGTTCGGTGAGGGAGGCAGCGGCTTCCAGAGAATGAATATTGCCTGTCCCCGGGCATTACTCGAAGAAGCGCTTACGAGAATAGAAAAAGCCGTGAACACCCTGCAGGGATAATGTCTGAATATAAAGATACCTTTAAAAGTACCGCTCAATACTATGTGAAATACCGGAATCGATATCCCGAAGCGTTATTCACGCATCTTCGGAATCGATTCTTCCTGATGCAAAAAGACTCCGTTCTGGACCTCGGCTGTGGTCCCGGCCTGCTGGCTATCCCCCTGTCCCGGTACGCCGGCCGTGTCATCGGAATGGACCCCGAACCCGAAATGCTGGAGGCGGCGAAGGAAGAAGCTTCTGCCCATGAAGCGAAGAGTATTATTTGGCTGTCAGGAAAATCGGACGATATCCCCGAGTTACCGGATGAATACCGGCATTTTAAGCTGGTAACGATGGGCAGGTCATTTCACTGGATGAACGGCGAGCAGACACTGCAGGATATTGCCGGGATACTGACCGATGACGGGGGTGTTGCTATTATCTGGGATTCCAGTTCCTGGCGTAACTGGGGGAGCCCTGAACAGGAACCTGTCAAAGAGGTGATTACAAATTACCTCGGGGAGCACAGGAGAGCTGGAAGCGGCTACTACTACCCGCGAAAAGAACGATTTGAGGATATTGTCAGAAATTCCTGCTTAAGAAATATGGAAACATGGAAAACGACATGGCAGCAGACGGTAACCGTCGATGAAATAGTCGGGTATTATTTTTCAACTTCCATGGCGAATCCGAGTGTTCTCGATGATTCGAAGGAAGCGTTCGAAAATGACCTCAGGGAAACACTATTCAGAATCAATCCATCCGGTATTACCAGCAGTGACGTTACTACCGAAGCTATTCTGGCATGGAAACGATAAGAAGACGTCATGGTTTACAGTGACGCTTTTGGTTTTATATACGAATTATCGGTTTGTTGATATAATGATACTGTGAGGATATAATAGTGCGTGTATCAGTTCACCGAATACTTTGAGAAAGAAGTTTTACGGAAACGGCCATACCTAAAAAAGGAATGGTGTGTCCGAATTCTTGAAAATCCGTTGAAGGTCGAATCTCAGGAACAGAATCGATTTCGATTCTGGGGGAGAATTGATGAACTTGAAGGGCGTATTCTTCGAGTAGTTACCCTGGAAGACAAGAAAACTATTCATAACGCCTTTCCGGACAGAGGGTTCAAATTATGAAAATAAGTTATTATCCGGAAACGGACTCGCTTTATATCGATTTATCAGAAAAAGCTGGTTCTGAGAGTAGAGAGATATCTGAAGGGGTTGTTCTTGATTATGACAGCCAGGGGAATCTGGTCGGTATAGATATCGATAATGCCAGCAAGAAAATTTCTCTAAAAGAACTCAGCCTGACAAAATTACCTGTTGATATTTATTCCGTTGCTTAAATTATTCCGGAAACATGGTTAAGCGTCACTTTTTCCGGACTGCCATGATAATGTGACTGCCGCTGTTGACGAGGCCGGGGTCGTGGTTCAGTTTTTTCTCAAGTTTTACCAGCGTGTCCCAGGCATTTGGATTTTCGGCTATTTTCTCGCAGCTTCTGTCGTGTTCTCTCAGTGTGACATTCGAACCGGCGGTTTCAAGAACCGTGCATGCCCCGAACAGTTTGCCCAGTTCATCGGCGGTGTAGAGGTGCATGGGTGCATGGTTGATACCCGCTGAGTGACTGGGAAATGCAGGAAGGTCACCGGTGACGGCGACCGGCCAGAGGGGCGGATTACCCGATACTGTTTTGTCGGGACTGGCGAGCGCGGCGATATCGCCGGTGACGGCGGGACCGGTGAGGACGCCCATCAGACTCATGACGCTGACCAGTATCACCCCTTCCGGTTTCGT
>CAYSQK010000282.1:0-2654 GCA_964433075.1 uncultured Dehalococcoidales bacterium | reverse complement strand
TTCTTATCGCCGTCCGGCAGATAGGAAGAATCCGTTTTCAAATCTGGCAGGTCATGCTCCTCGGGGCGGCTGCCGTTCTGGTGACCGGGAACATCACCCCGCTTAATGCCCTGAAGGCAATCGACATCGACGTGATGCTCTTCCTCTTCGGTGTTTTCATCACGGGGCGGGCGCTCGAAGAGAGCGGCTACCTCGCCTCGATATCGAGCCGGTTATTCGGCAAAGCCCGTTCCACGGACACTCTGATACTCATCATCCTGTTCGGGATGGGGCTGCTCTCCGCTTTCCTGATGAACGATACCGTTGTCATCATCGGCACGCCGGTCGTCCTTATTCTTGCCCGGAAAACCGGCATCAAGGGTAAAATGCTGCTGCTGACGCTCGCGTTCGCGGTCACCATCGGTTCGGTGATGAGCCCGACCGGCAATCCGCAGAATCTGCTGATTGCGATGCACGGGAACATCGATAATCCGTTCGTGACCTTTGTCAGATACCTTTCGATACCGACGCTCATCAACCTGGCGGCGGCATACCTGCTGCTGAGGCTGTTTTACCGAAAAGAGTTCCGCAGCATCCCGGTTTCCGGGATATCCGAACCGATAACCGACCCTGACCTGGCGAAACTGGCCAGGCTGTCACTCGGGCTGTTAATCGGGATGGTAATCGTGAAGGTGATTCTCGTGTGTCTGAAGGTACCGTTCGATTTCCGGCTGACGTACATCGCCCTGATTTCCGCCCTGCCGGTGATTCTCTTCAGCCGGAGCCGGATAAAAATCGTGAAAAGCATCGACTGGCCGACCCTCGTGTTTTTTGCGGCCATGTTCATCCTGATGGCGAGCGTGTGGGAATCAGGGTACATCCAGGAGATAACCGCTTCGATGCACCTCGACATGCGTTCGGGCGGCACCATTATGGGGG
The DNA here is from genome assembly GCA_964433075.1 of uncultured Dehalococcoidales bacterium. GTDB lineage: Bacteria > Chloroflexota > Dehalococcoidia > Dehalococcoidales > UBA2162 > MGML01. The sequence goes on along the minus strand of CAYSQK010000282.1, from coordinate 1,736 downwards.
TGAGCGTCCTGTTAAGCCAGCTTATCTCGAATGTCCCGCTCGTGGCGCTCTACCTGCCGGTCATCTCGGAACTGGGAGGAACGACCGCAGAAATGATGGCGCTGGCGGCCGGCAGCACGATTGCCGGGAATCTGACGATTCTCGGAGCAGCCAGCAATGTCATCATCATCCAGAACGCCGAAAAGCACGGGGGAACGACGCTGACGTTTTTCGAGTTCATCAGAATCGGGATACCGTTAACGCTCGTCAATTGCACGGTGTATTGGGCTTTCCTGATGCTGTAACATCAACGGCTGCCGAGCCAGTCGATTATTTTTTCCAGAGTTACCGCATCGAGAATTGCCCCGTCTTCATTGTAGTTCGGAGCAGCCGGGTTAACCTGGTCTCTCGGTTTATCTTCGTGCTTCATGATATGGTTGGCATTTTCGGGGAAGAAGAACTCGATGGTGCTCTTCCCTTCGGCGGCCGCCTGAAGGATGCCGCCGTCGATTTCCCAGTCGACCTGAATATCCTTTTTCCCGATGATGATGAGTACCGGAGCATCGATGTCCTGAAGGTCATCAGCGATATCTGCCACCCATACTTCCTGCGTAAAGGGCATGTTCGTCTGATTCGCGAGGCTCAGGAGGAATGTTTTTATACCGTCGGGCAGGGATTCATCAGGGTTCATGACACCGGAAGCCAGAAATTCTTCGACGGCTTCATCGTAGAGCCGCATGATATCATCGGCGCCGGGGAACCCTTCGAGCTGGGCAGCTATCTGAGCATGAGCAAGGTCACCGACGGTCCGTCCGGGAGCGCCGGTCAGTATCAGGCCGGCGAAGGGAAGCTGCGCAGCCTGCATCTGGTAATTCACCGAATGAATGGTGCCTTCGCTGTTAGCGAGGACGAAGATACGTCGGCTGTCGACGTCGTCGATAGCAGCAAGCGCTTCAACAGCGCCTGCCAGTTCATCGACATGCCCCTGGAGACTTAGCTTGCCAATCAGTTTCGGGAGGTTCTCGGAAGCGTGAGGGCCGGTGAAGCGCTTGTCATAGCGCAGCGTCACGAATCCCTGTTTCGCCAGTTCTTCGGCAAACAGCTTCGCGCTGCCGTTCGTACCGGGAATCAGAGGAGAATTCCAGTCACGGTCGGTCGGCCCGCTGCCGGGCACAAAAACCACCGCCGGGAGGTTTGTCCCGGAGGAAGGCCGGGTAACCGTCGCGTAGACCGTCGTATCATCGAGCGGCCAGCTTATTTCTTCCGACACAATCGCCATTTCATCCTGTCCTTCCGGCGCGTCACCGCCGCAGCCTGACATTATCATGGAAAGCAGGAGGATACCGCCTGCCGTCACTATTATCTTTTTCATCATTACCTGTCTCCTGTATTATGGTTCGTTATCCGGGTGCCGGCCGGCAGAGCATTCGGGTCTTTCCTCCAGACAAGGTACGAGTACGGGTAGAGAACAGCCACGAAGGCGACAACCGAGTAAATCGCCACGTAATTCATCCACTGCTCCCTGACGATACCGGCGGCAATCATAAGCAGCCCCATGACCATGAACAGCTTGCCCCCGAGGCGGTGAGTCTTGTTCCAGGCCTCTTCACTGGAGAGCGTCCAGGGAGTCCGGATGCCGACGAACCAGGTCGGCCGAAGCTTGCCCATGTAGTTGCCGAGGAAGACAAGGAGCAGGCCGACGAGAACGAATACCGCGATACTGGTATCGACCCCGATTCCGATTGACCAGAGGAAAA
>CAYSQK010000281.1:0-2678 GCA_964433075.1 uncultured Dehalococcoidales bacterium | reverse complement strand
CCCCCCCAACTCCACCCTATCCTACACTCTTTCCCTACACGCGCTCTTCCGATCTCATCAGGATACCGCGCTCGCCGACGAGGTCGCTAAAGACTTCATTCTGGAACGTTGTCGGGAACATGTAACCGGACCCGACACCGATACCGAGGGCAATACAGCGTTCTCTGGCTTTACCGGTGAAATCCTGGAATACGGCAAAGCTCGAATTGATGCCGGCACCGGAAAGGAAGTTACGCCGCAGCGAAGTGCCGGAGCCTTTGGGGGCAACCATGATAACATCAACATTCGCCGGAGGAATTACTCCGGTCTGGTCTTTGTAAACGATTGAAAAACCGTGCGAAAAGTAAAGGGCATCGCCTTCTTTCAGGTGTTTTTTGATGTTCGGCCACTGAAGTTTCTGGCCGGCATCGGAAACGAGGAACTGAATGATGGTGCCTTTTTCCGCTGCCTCTTCGATATCGAAGAGGGTTTTTCCCGGTTCCCATCCGTCTTTAACGGCTCTGTCCCAGCTTGATGAATTCTTTCTCTGACCGACAATTACGTTGAATCCGTTATCTTTAAGATTCAATGCCTGACCGGGACCCTGAACACCGTACCCGATAACGGCAATCGTTTCATTCTTCAATACATCAAGAGCTTTTTTCATGGGGAATTCGTCCCGCATGACAACCTCTTCTTTTACTCCGCCAAAATCAATTAACGCCATTTTTCTCCTCCATATACTGTTATTATACACCGTCAAAGCGGTGAAGGGTAAAAGTATGCTTATTTTATGTCATGTATTCGCTGTTGATACCGACATATTCTTCGGACATGTCGCATCCCCAGGCGGTTGCCGAGCCGTTACCCATGTTCAAATGAATACTGACCGGGACGTCCGCCTGCCGTAAAACACCGATGACATCCTTTTCGTCGAAAGGCAGCGGCCGGCCGGCTTTCAGCACCGCAACGGCGCCGATGGACATATCGATGTCCGAAAGGCCGACGTCGATACCACTCTGGGCTACCGCCGCGACGATGCGTCCCCAGTTGGGGTCACCGCCGTGTACGGCCGTTTTGATAAGCGACGACATGACGACGGCGCGGGCCACTTTTCTGGCTTCTTTCAGATTTCTGGCGCCGGTAACGTTCGAAATAATCAGCTTGGTCGCCCCTTCCCCGTCCCGGGCGAGGGCCGTTGCCAGGCGGATACAGACGGCGTTCAGTTTTCTCCGGAATTCGCGGGCAACCCGGCTTCCCGCTTGAATGGTTTCGCCGCCGGCGGCGCCGTTCGCCATGATGACCACCGTATCGCTGGGACTCATATCGCCGTCTACCGATATCATGTTGAAGGACATATCGACGGCTTTTTTCAGAGCGGCTTTCAGGAAGCCTGTTTCAACCGGCGCATCCGTCGTCAGGAAACAGAACATGGTCGCCATGTTGGGGTGAATCATGCCTGAGCCCTTAGCGATTCCACCGATGGTGTAAGCGGCAGTCCCGTTCCGGCCGGTAACGGCGGTTTCTTTCGGCACGGTATCGGTCGTCATGATTGCCCGGGCGAGGTCATGCCCGCCGTCGGCAGAAAGGGGTATTTTTTTGATTCCCTCCCGAATCCGGTCCATCGGCAGCAACTGTCCGGTGACGCCGGTGCTGGCGACAAGGACATTACTCTCAGGTATACCGGTGTGCGCGGCCGCCAGGGAAATCATCTCTTTCGCATCGATTATCCCTTTTTCGCCGTTATAGGCATTGGCGCAGCCGCTGTTGACCACAATAACCGAAGCCCGTCCCTCTTTCAGATTCTCTTCTGAAACGATGACCGCCGCCGCCCGGATTTTACTGGTCGTAAACATGCCGGCCGCAGTGCACGGTTTTTCCGAACAGAGAATCCCGAGGTCGGGTTTCGTTCTGTTTTTCTTGATACCCGCAGTCACGGCTCCGGCTTTGAAGCCGCGGGGTGAGGTAACGGTTCCCCCTTCGATAAAGGTTTCTTTATATTCAGTCATAGTAAAAATAATATCACAGGGCGTGGTGGCAGGCAATCGAATCCACAGTAACCTGAATTCGGCACTTCATGATATAATTTCATCACCATGAATATATCCGAACTTGGTGAATTCGGGCTTATCGAGAGGATTAACGCCCTGGTATCCGAAGCGGCTAACGACAATTCGGATGCCCGGAAGAACCTCATCATCGGCATCGGCGACGACGCTGCCGCCTGGCATGCAGACCGGTCGGTTCAGCTTGCCACCTCCGATACCATGGTACAGGACATCCATTTCAAGCTTGATTTCACATCGTTCGACGACCTCGGTTGGCGGGCACTCGCCGCCAATCTGAGCGATATTGCCGCCATGGGCGGACTGCCCCGGTACGTTCTCGTCTCGCTTTCGATGCCGGGCAGCACCGGTGTCGATGACGTCCTCAGCCTGTACCGGGGAATGATTACCCTTCTGAACCAGTCAGGAGCCGTCATCGCCGGCGGAAACCTGACCGGCGCTCCGGTCATTATGATAACCATCACCGTGCTGGGTAGTATGTCCGGCACCGAAGACCGGCTGCTCACCCGGTCATCCGCCGTACCCGGCGACGCGATTGCCGTGACCGGCTGCCCCGGCATGTCGAGAGCCGGACTCGAAATCCTGAAGAGATCGGAAGAGCACACGTCTGAACTCCAGTCACCGCTCATTATC
>CAYSQK010000280.1:2208-2679 GCA_964433075.1 uncultured Dehalococcoidales bacterium | reverse complement strand
TGTCTCGGATGCGGTTTATGTATACAGGCTTGCCCGCGTCAGGCAATATCGATATCGGGGAAAACAGCCGATATCGACACCCGCAAGTGTAATGACTGCGGCACGTGTCTGACCGTTTGCCCACACGGGGCAATCAGTCCGGCGGTTTCGGTGAGAAAAAGCGATATGAGAACAGAAATCGCCAGTCTTAAAATACAGACAGACGATATCATTGCCAGAATCGAAAAAATGAAAAATAATGCGGGCAGCCGGAGACCACCCGGCCGATGATTATTACCGAACCGATAACACAAAAAATACAAACCAAATTGTCTATTTGCAAAAAGGAGATACAATGAGTAAAGTAATAGAAGTAACCGACACAAATTTTGAAGACGAAGTCATCACGTCGGAGCTGCCGACAGAAATCGATTTCTGGGCACCGTGGTGCGGTCCGTGCAGAATGGTCGGACCTATCTACGACAAACTTTC
>CAYSQK010000280.1:0-2161 GCA_964433075.1 uncultured Dehalococcoidales bacterium | reverse complement strand
GAAGTGTATGACGGCCGGTTCAAGTTCTGCAAAATAAACGTTGATGAAAATCAGGTTACCGCAGCGAATTATCAAGTCATGAGTATACCGACGCAGATGTTCTTCTATAAAGGGAAAAAAGTGGATGAGATACTCGGTGCGGTTCCCGAGAGTGTAATCAGAGAAAAAGTGGACAGCATGCTGAAAACACCGTAATCAGTATCTGTCCGTAGAGGTGATGTGATGTCCGATAATCCGCAGGAACTATTCGAAAAAAGAACGAAAAGAATCCAGGACGCAATAGAACTGAAGCAGTCCGACAGAATCCCTTTCGTGCCGTACGCGACATTTTTCCCGGCGAGATACGCAGGAATCAGCTTTGAAGAAGCAATGCACGATTACGACAAACTCGCGGCGGCCGTTAAAAAATTCATGGCAGATTTCCGCCCGGATGCAATACCGGACACTTTCCTGCTGCTGGCATGGGCACCGACACTCGAAATCATGAACTACAAACAACTCGTATGGCCGGGACACGGAGGAAACCCGAATACGACGTACCAGTTCGTCGAAAAAGAATACATGAAAGCCGAAGAATACGATGAATTTCTTACGGACCCGACAGATTTTCTTCTTCGGCGGTTCATTCCCCGGACATGGGAATTGATGGCACCTCTCAACAACCTGCGGCACCTCGGACGGGCCTGGTACACGATGTCCGCCGTATACGTTTCCCCGTTCGGGACACCTGAGTTTACCGAAGCGATGGAAGGGCTTATCCAGGCAGGGAAAGAGTCGCGGGTCATGCTCAAGAAAGCTTTTACCCTTATCAATGAACTGGAAGCGATGGGATATCCGAGACAATTCGTTACCACCAGTTATGCGCCTTTCGACTACATCGGCGATTTTTTCCGGGGAACACGCGGCGTGATGATGGATATCTATGAAAGACCGGAAAAACTCGTCGAAGTCATCGACAGAATAACGCCGCTCATGATCGAGCAGGCAACAGCGGTGAGAAAAACCAGCGGTGTCAACAGGGTATTTTTTCCTCTGCACAAGGGTATCGATACCTTCATGTCGCCAGCTCATTTCAAGAAATTCTTCTGGCCTTCACTCCGAAAAGTCATGATGGCCTGTATCGATGCAGGGCTTACTCCCTGCCCGTTGTGGGAAGGTGACTGTACGTCGCGTCTCGAAGTAATTGCCGACATGCCGAAAGGAAAAGCGGTATACTGGTTCGAAAGAACCGACATTTTCAAGGCCAAGGAAATTCTGGGAGACACCATCTGTATCGAAGGGGGAGTACCGTCATCAATCATGATTCACGGAACGACGGATGACGTCAAGTCTTATGCGAAAAAGCTGTTCGATATCGTCGGAAAGGACGGCGGATTCATTCTTAACGGAGATGTAGGCATTCCCGATGAAGCGAAATTCGAGAATGTCAAGACTCTGTCAGACTATGTCAGAGAATACTCAGGAGTAAACGACTAAAGTACCGCTCGTGTTACCCGAAGCTCACACCGTTCCGATTTATCAGGCTTTGAACGAAGATAAATATCTGTTTTTCAACGTTTTGATGAAATCGGAACGGTCAAATGCCGCCCTCCTAAAAAAACCTGTCTGCACAACAGTGGCAATGATTGTACAAAGCTTTCATTTCTTCCTTTACCTTGCTATTTTCTTTTGTCATTCTTTCTTTCGCGATTTCTGTTCAGGTATTGATGAGTGCAAAAAAGAGGAATGGTACCAACCGTAAAAATCATGTTATAGTACTGATTACCGGTTTTTTTATTCGTGTTTAGGAAAGGACCTGTTCAGATGCTTTTTACCGAGCGTATTTTTTGCGGAGAACTGACGCCGAACGATATCGGCCGGAGCGTGCTGCTGACCGGCTGGGTCGATGCCTACCGCGACCACGGAGGACTGCTGTTCATACACCTGCGGGACCGGTCCGGCATGGTACAGATTGTATTCAGCCCGGAGGTCGCACCCGCCGATGTCTGCGCACAGGCGGCCCTGCTGCGCACCGAATTCTGCATTGCAATCAGAGGGAAGGTGCAGAAACGGCTGCCCGGTACGGAAAATCCAAACCTTTCGACGGGGACTATTGAGGTTACGGCTGAAGAACTGACCATACTGGCAGAGTCCGAGGCGCTGCCGTTTCCCATATCTGAAA
>CAYSQK010000279.1:0-2710 GCA_964433075.1 uncultured Dehalococcoidales bacterium | reverse complement strand
GACGCTCTTCCGATCTCCGGGAAACCAGCGTACGTCAAGCATGTCCTGAAGGTCCGTCACCGCGCTTTCATACGGCACCGAAGCCCTGACTTCTCCAAATTCCCACATCAGACTCCAGAATTCCGGGATATGGGCAACCGACCATTTCTGGAGGTCAGCATACGTCTCGATTTTCAGACCGAACCGTTCATTGACAAGGGTAATGAACCGGGTGATATTCGCTTGTTGTATCCGTTCCCGGGAAGGTTTCCAGATGGCTTCTTTCATTTGAAAATCCTCATAATCGTCTGAGTGTACACGTATTTCCGAACATCAAAAACTCATCATCAAACCATGAGCAGTCTGACGTTGAACTGCTTTTCCTGAAACAAACGATGGTACCGAATGATTACCAGGTGGTTACTCCGCCATCGATGTACAGTATCTGGCCGGTGACGAAATTCGAGGCGTCGGAAGCAAAAAAGATACAGGGTCCGATGAGGTCTTCGGTAAAACCCCAGCGCCCCATCGGTATACGCGCTTTCATGGTCCTGGCGTATTCCACATCGGCCAGTAATTCTCTGGTCAATTCGGTTTCGATAACTGTCGGCGCTATCGCATTCACCAGGACATTGCTTTTCGCCCATTCACAGGCTAACGTACGGGTTAATGTGTCAACCGCACCTTTGCTTGCGCAATAGGCTGCATATCCGGCAGGAAGGCCGTATCTCCCCCGTACCGAGGAGACGTTTATTATCTTACCCTTTTTCTGTTTCAGCATTACCTGCCCGACAGCCTGACAGCAAAGAAAGGTACCACGGGTATTGACATCCATTACTCTCTGCCATTCATCAATCGGGAAGCTGTCAGCCGGTTTGCGGATAGCCAGGCCGGCTCCGTTGACGAGAATATCGATTCCGGAGAATTCTTCGACGACTGTTCCGGCCATATTTTTCACGGCATTCTCGTCCGTTACATCAGCGGAAACAGCCAGTGATTTTCTTCCTTTCGCTCGAATCAGACCCGCGACGGTATTCAGTTTAGTGATATCCCGGCTGACAACGGCGACATCAGCCCCCGCATCTGCCAGCCCGAGAGCCAGAGACTGACCAATCCCCCCGGCTCCTCCGGTTACGACGGCAACTTTTCCGCTTAAATCAAATAAATCAGGCATACCACACCTCGTTTTCATGTCCTGTTTACCGTACCCGGTGAAAGTATCGGATGGTAACCTTCACCGGGTACCGCTTAAGGAGCGTTTACTTTTTCAGCATATCCTGCTTCATGTCCTGGTCAATCCATGTATAACGGACCCAACTCGGTTTATAACCGATTAATCCTTCGCCGTAATAATTCTTTACCCACGGCTGCCAGAAATTGTAAGCATAGGCACCCGGGTCAGGAATATACCAGGCTTTTTCCAGAACGTAGGGCATGATTTCACGATGGAGCTCATCTACCTTCGCCTGGTCGATGAGGTTGTACTGAAGGATTTCCTGGTAGGTTTCCAGAACTCTGGCGTCCTGCACCCAGCTGCGATTGAATGTGCTCTGTTCCGCAAAGGGTGTCAACTGAGCATACGGTCCCGGCTGCACAAAGAATCCGTACAGCATCTCATCATATTGCCGGCTCATCGTCAGATTGAAATAGGTCCCTACCTCATGCAGTTCGAGAGTCAGGTCGACATCGATTTTTGCCCACATGTCCTTGATTATCGAGAGGTATTCCACCCAGGCGCTGTAGGCTGATGCGGTGACTATCTTTGTCTTGAATCCATCCGGATACCCTGCTTTTGTCATCAAATCTTTGGCTTTTTCCAGGTCAAAGGAGAATAACTCCTGTACCGATTCGGGCATTTCTTCGAGAGGCATATAGGCGTTATCATAGCCCTTGATATCAGCAAGCGGCCAGGCAAGCTTCACCGCATCGCCGTTATAGTAAGCATCGATTATCGTGTCGTAGTCGATAGCCATCATTAAAGCCTGGCGTACCCGAATATCGCTGAACGGCAGATCGGCTTTATCCTGCCTCATCGATATTGCCATCGGTGTCGACATATACTTGTGATACTTCAGGTGGGGAGCCGTGTTCGTTAAATCGACATAGTTGTCATAATTGAGCTGCATCAGCCTGTCAACTTCGCCGGAACGCATCGCTGCCAACTGGGTTGAAACGTCAGTGACAATCAGCATCCGGATACCGTCCAGATAGGGCAGCTGGTTCCCTTTTCCTTCACCAACGGGGTCGGTCTGATAGTAATTGGGGTTTTTGGTGAATGTAGCTGAACTTCCCTGGATATATTCGGTCATCATGTAGGGGCCTGTGCCCACCATTTGATTCCAATCGGTAACACCGCCGTATGTTTCAATAAGTTCGCGCGGCCAGATTTCACGTTCACCGATTAACAGCCAGAGGGCGTCGAAATTATCTATCGATGTTGTGACGACAATTGTCCGTTCACCTTCGAGGGTGACGGTTGTGGTATCAGGCAGGGTAGGGCGAGTGATACGCATGTAAGACATCGGCGAATTGATGTGCCGCTCCAGGGAGAAGAACACATCATCGACCGTCATTTCTCTTCCGTTCACTAACCGGCTGGCTTCGCTGTCCGGGTTCAGGCCGTAATGGACGCCTTCACGTATTGTGAAGGCAATCGTTCCCGGGTCTCTGATTTCGAAGCTTTCGGCCAGTTCACCGACGGTATATTCAATACGTTTCTGGCTGCTCAGTG
>CAYSQK010000278.1:0-2712 GCA_964433075.1 uncultured Dehalococcoidales bacterium | reverse complement strand
AGATAATGAGCGGTGACTGGAGTTCAGACGTGTGCTCTTCCGATCTACTGGAGATTTTCCTCCATGTCTTTTTCAGACGTCACATCGCGGGCAATATGGAGAAAAGCAATCGGCTCACCTTTTTCGTATATCAGACTGGTGCTCAGTTTCAGGTATATCTCCGAGCCGTCTTTCCGGAAAAATTTCTGGTCGTAAGTACCTTCCACCGATTCACCCCGAAGCAGTATCTGCCGCACTTTCCGGGCAATCTCAAGAGAATCTTCGGGTAAAAAGACTTTAACGTTTTGTCCGATAATTTCTTCGGGTTCGAAACCGATTGTCTTTTTCGATGCGGCGTTGGCAGTAATGATAAAGCCGTCCATGTCCTGCAGCCATATGGCATCGTGGGCATTTTCGAATAGTTTCCGGTAACGGTCTTCCGATACCGTCAGTTCCCGATAGTCTTTTTCAAGGCGTTCTATGTAGCGCCGTTCTTTCCCGAAAAGCCGGAGAGAAAGCGCCGCCATTACCCCGATACACAGGCCGATTGCTATGACGATGATGATTTCGATAACCGCACCGCCGGTATCCGCCGCCCGTATCAGCGCGTAGGGAAGCATGCAGACAAGGGCTGCCGGAGCGGTAAACAGAACACCCCTCAGGGCGAAGAAAAAGCCCGACCATACCACCGGGACGAGGAAGAAAATGCGTTCGAAGGTGGCTCTCGTCAGATTGGCGCCGGGAATAAGCTGGTCGATGAGGAGCGGCACGTTAAAAGAGTCGACGTAGTGAGAGACGGTCAGCAGGATGAAGAGAATGACAATGACAGCAATACCGGACTGACGTAAAAGTGCAGTCCGGCGAAACTTCGGTAGAATGCCCTTATTATCCACGATATGCAGGTTCTCCTTAACCAACCCCGGAATTATGAATCCAGGGTAACCCACCCCTCTTTCAATGCTCGTACGACAGCTTCGGTTCGTGAACTGACCTGGAGTTTATTGAAAATGTGATTGAGATGGCTCTGGACGGTACGCAGGCTGAGGAACAATTTATCGGCTATTTCCTGGTTGCTCGAGCCTTGTGTGGCAAGCTGCAGAACTTCGATTTCCCGGTCGGTCAGTACCTCAGCCGCTTTCTGTTTTCTGGGGTCACCGTTGTTCGATTCTGTGAAGCGGTTCAGCACCTTCCGGGCTATCGAAGGATGAAGCACTGATTCTCCGGCATTGACGGCGCGAATGGCATCGATGAGTTCATTCCCGCGAACACTCTTCAGCAGATACCCCGCCGCTCCCGCTTCAAGCAGACTGAAAACAAACTGGTCGTCATCGTAGGCGGAAAGAATGAGGACGGTGACTGACGGTACCTGCTGCTTGATACGCTTGGTCGCTTCGATTCCGTCAACGTTCGGCATCGAGATGTCCATGATGACAACATCCGGTTTCAGGCTCACTGAAAGCTTGACTGCCTCCTCGCCGTCGGCCGCTTCGGCAATGACATCGAGGTCTTCTTCCTGTTCAAGAAATCGGCGTGTTCCCTCTCTGACAATGGCGTGATCATCAGCAATCAGTATCCGTATCTTGTCCATGCAACACCTCGTTCTTCTTCCTTGTATACCACTTACATAATACTACCCTGTGCTTGATTTCTCAAGTTATGGTATGCCGGCCGCTGTCCGAAGCAGGTAAAACACGCTTACAACCATCATTGTTTCTACCGACCGGGTAAATCAGTATCATCACGGTAGTGGTAATGCGGTAATGATGATATTCTTGAACTTGACGAGAAGAGGAAAAATCATGGAATTTGCCGCAGCGGTTTGTTTAACGCTGAGTATATATGTGTTCGTTCCGTTAATTATCGGAACGGCAATCGGCGGGGTTATGGTTGCAGCCGACAGGAGAATCCGCAAGAACCCTCCTGCCGAGCCGGAATATCAACCGGACCTGAAAGTCAGTTTTTCGAAATCAAATTCTTCCAGATAATCGGGCTCCCCGCACCGTTACCCGTTAATCCATGAATATCACCGGAGACTTCGGTTCTTTACATGTTTCACTCAACCACGCCCGGGCTTTCTCAACCTGCGGGGTAGACAGTGTTCGGGCGCTGACCGGGCATATCTTCACGCAGGCAGAGCAGAGAATACATGATTCCGCCTTCGTTTCAACCGTATCGGCAACCGTGATTGCCCCCGTCGGGCATGAGCCGGCACAGGCGCCGCACTTTGTGCAGACGGCTTTATCCGTCACCGGAGGAATACGCTTCATTTCATGGCGCTCTTTCAACGGCAGGTTTCCCGGTACGGCCACTTCGCGCATCGTATCTGCTTTCACTGCCGCAGCGACTTTTCTCGCCAGCTGTTTCCCCATATCACGGGCGATGTTGATATCATAAGCATCGGGTCTTCCCGCAGACAGAGGCGATTTTTCTGTGCTGTAGGAATGCTCTCCGATGAAGGCAGCCGCCGCAATCGGTTTGAACCCCTGCTCTTTCGCCAGTTCCCGCATTTCGATGAGGGCATCGTCATATTCACGGTTACCGTAGACGACGACGACGACGGCAGGAACCCCTTTTCCCTTCACCCGTCTGAACCGCTTCTCCGCTTCGATGGGTATCCGGCCGCCGTAAACCGGCGCTCCCAGGATAACCAGCCCCTCGTCTATCTCCTCGAACACGCAGGTCTCGGATTCGGGTTTCGTTAAATCGTACGTCCTGACAACCTGGGCATTGATT
>CAYSQK010000277.1:0-2718 GCA_964433075.1 uncultured Dehalococcoidales bacterium | reverse complement strand
CTACACCCTATCCTACACTCTTTCCCTACACGACGCTCTTCCGATCTATGCGTCACTATGAGCTGATGGCGGCGGCTGATTTTGAAAGGCCGAACGTACAGGTCAAGCTGACAGAGTAAGACAGGAAAGCGTTCGGTTCAATAGGGGCAATGCTTCGTCGCCCGCCTGCGGCGGACTCCGCATGAATGACCGGCAAGAGGCTACTCGGTTTTTTCGAGGTTGGCAAAACTGAGAAGGAGTTTCTTGACGGCGCCGTTGAAGGCAATGACGATTTCCGCATCGTCTTTTTTCGGCTGGCAGCTGACAACAACACCTTTGCCGAACTGGGCGTGGTACACATGGTCGCCGGCCGAATATTCATTTAACGGGACGGTTCGCACCGGTTCCGGATTCGAGGGCCTGTTCCAGGCGTAAATCGACGGTGTCACCTTATCATTACTCTCATTACGCCAGTTACCGGTGGCAATAAGGTGCTTGGGAATATCGCCGAGGAATCGGGACGGTTCGCTGACCTGGCTTCTCCCCATGAGAATACGGCGGAAAGCCCGGACAAGGTATACCAGCTTCCTGGCCCTGGTAACGCCCACGTAGCAGAGGCGACGTTCCTCCTCCATCTGGGTCGGGTCATCGAATGTCCGGAAATGAGGCAGCAGACCGTCTTCCATACCGGTAATGAAAACGACCGGGAATTCCAGGCCTTTGGCCTGGTGAAGAGTAATCAGGGTTACCCCTGTCGGATTATCATCAAGGTCATCGACATCCGAAACAAGACTCACTTCTTCGAGGAGTGAGGCCAGATTTTCTCTCGGCGTTTCGCCGCCGAAATCTTTCTGCGCCACCGAACGCAGTTCAAGAACGTTGTCCCAGCGCTCGGCTCCTTCTCCGCTCGATTCGCTTTTCAGATACTCCTGATACCCTGAGCGTTTAACGACAAGGTCGAACAGGTTCTCCAGGGATACTTCATGGCTCTTTGCAATCAACTCATCCATCAGTTCGGCAAATGTTTTCAGAACACGGGTGATGTGCGAGTTAAAGGGCGCTTTCGATTCATCGAAGCTGTCTTCATTCATCATCCGCAGGGCTTCGAACTGGGAGAGTCCCATCGATTTCGCCCACCCGGCAAGCTTGAGCTGGGTCTGCTGGCCGATACCGCGCTGGGGAACATTGATGACGCGCATCAGGCTGACGCTGTCATGCGGATTCAGGATAAGCCGAAGGTAGGCAATGATATCCTTGACCTCCCGCCGCTCATAGAATCGGGTCCCCGCCACCAGTTTGTACGGCATGCCGTACTTCAAAAAAGCCTCTTCGAGGACGCGGGACTGGGCATTGGTGCGGTACATGACGGCACAATCGCCCATCCGGTACTCGCCGGTCTGCACCAGCCGTTCGACTTCGCTGACAACGAACTGAGCTTCTTCCTGTTCGGTGTAGGTTTCAACCACCACCACGGCAGTGCCTTCATCGTTCTGCGTCCAGAGATTCACCGGCTTTCGCTGTTTGTTGGCTGAAATGATGCTCGATGCCGTATCAAGAATAATTTTCGTCGAACGATAATTCTCTTCAAGAAGAATGACTTTGGCATCCGGATAGTCTTTTTCAAAATTCAGGATATTCCGGACATCCGCCGCCCGCCATGAGTAAATCGACTGGTCAGGATCACCGACGACGCAGACGTTACGGTACTTCCCGCCTAACTGCCGGACGAGTTCGTACTGAACAAGGTTAGTGTCCTGAAATTCATCGACAAGGAGGTGAACGTAACGGTTCTGATACTTTGCGAGAACGTCAGGATTATTCCTGAACAGGAGTACCGTCTTCATCAGAATATCATCGAAATCGAGGGCATTACTGTTTTCCAGCATCCGCTGGTAACTCTCGTAAACACGGCTGACCACTTCATCGAAATAATTCCGCGCTACATTGTTACAGGCCTCCGGCGTCATCATGCCGCTTTTCGCCGTTGAGATGTGGGAAATGATAGCGGAAGGTGAATACTGTTTGGGATCGAAATTCGCTTCCTGGATACTGCGCTTCACCAGGGATATCTGGTCGTCACGGTCATAGATTACGAAACTGGGGTCGACTCCGACCGCGCTGCCGCTTTGACGGAGGATGCGGACACAGATAGCATGAAACGTTCCGAGGGTAATATCCTGTACCGAACTGCTGACGAGCCCGTGCAACCGCTCTTCCATTTCTCTGGCGGCCTTGTTGGTAAACGTAACCGCCATAATGCTGCGAGGGTTAACGCCGCACTCCCTGATAAGATACGCAATACGGTGAGTAATTACCCTGGTTTTACCGCTGCCCGGACCGGCCAGTATCAGTACCGGTCCTTTAATTGCCTCGACAGCTTCTCTCTGTGCCGGATTGAGCTTTGACAGGATTTCTTTCATGTAATCTGTATTATACCATTTCAGGGAAACTAATATAAGTCTGTAAACGCCTTAGTTAAGCTTCCTTTAACATCACAGAAATTTACATGACCGTCCGTTATTCGTCCGGTTGATTTTGTTTCATGTAATATGTACAATATCCGAACTATATTACCACTTAATAGAGGACTCATCATGAAAAGAAATATCCTGATTATCTACTACTCCCACTCCGAAAACACCCGAAAAATCGCTGAACGTATCCATAACGAAATCGGCGGTACCGTTATTCGATTACAACCGGCAGCACCATATCCGACCGATTACGATGAAGTCGTCA
>CAYSQK010000276.1:0-2740 GCA_964433075.1 uncultured Dehalococcoidales bacterium | reverse complement strand
GCGGCGATACCCTGGCAGGGTACAAGGTGCCGAGAAAGATACTGTTTATCGATTCTCTGCCGCGAAAGAAGAACGGGGATATCGATAAAGAAACCCTGCGCCGCGAACTCTTCTTGCCGCCGGTTTTCCCTGTGCCCTGATACCGTTATCTACTGCCGGAGTTGAATTTATTCGCTTCAGTGGTATAATATGATTCCAGTGACCGGCATGGTTTCTTTACGAATGACTGAATTGAGGTGGGCGACATGGTGCAGAAACTGGAGTTAACGAAAGAAAGTTCGGAATCACTGCTGCTCAGTCTCCTTGAAAAACAGCCGATGTACGGATACCAGATAATCAAGGAATTGAAACACCGGAGCGAAGGCTATTTTCAGTTCAAGGAAGGCACGCTGTACCCGGTCCTTCACCGGCTCGAGAAATCCGGCCTCGTCGAAGGTAAATGGGAACTCCTCGCCAGCGGCAGGCAGCGCCGGTACTACCACATAACCGCCAAAGGCAAAGAACTGCTCGACGAAAAAATATCTCAATGGCAGGAATTCCTGAACGCCATGAATCTTGTCATCCGTCCTGTAAATTCATAACGAGAGGCGGAACAGGTGATATCGGCGTTCGACAGATATATCAGCGACATCAAAGGTAATCTCAGGCTCGATGATGATGACGAGAGTGAGGTAATCACCGAACTTACCGGTCATATCGAAGACGAATACCTCGAGATGCGAAATGCAGGACTTTCCGAAGAAGAAGCGGTTACGTCCTGTATCAGGTTTTTCGGGTCGGCAGCGATGATTGCGCGTCAGATTTATGAAGCGCACAGCCAGGGGACCTGGCGTGAATCGATGCTGGCAACGCTGCCGCACATTCTGTTCGCCCTGCTGTTTACCGTGAACTGGCTGCGCGGGACGTTCTGGATGATGGTTGTCCTCGGGGCGGTGGTGGCGATGGCTCTCTATGCGTGGAATCGGGGGAAACCGGTCTGGCTGTTCCCCTGGCGGGGTTACTACTTTCTCCCCGTTCTCATCACCGGCGTGCTCCTCTTTTATCTGCCGCGAGGGTGGTCGTGGCTGGCCATTGTCATGTATCTTCCGCTCGTGTCGACGCTCGTATGGTCGGTAACGGTGAAAACCGTCAAGCGGGACTGGCTGTACAGCGGATTGATGATGCTGCCTGTGCCGATCGTCATCGCCTGGTTTTTTACGGTCGGTGACGAAGGCAACGTACTGAATATCAATCTGAATAATGTCGAGTACTACAAAACGGGGATTGCCCTGACGTTTTTAGCGTTAGCGGGAACAACCATCGCTTTTCTGCGGATGAGGCAACGGTGGATGCGGGGGGTGCTGCTTATCCTCTCCGGTTTTCTGACACTGGTTACCATTACATTCTACTCAGAGGGGAGAATCGGTTTGCCTCTCTTCCTCGGATTAACGCTGATTATGCTCATCCTGCTGCTGTCACCGGCAATCGTTGACCGGAAGATACGGCAGAAGATTCTGAATTTACCGGAAAAGAACCGTCCCGCACGGTAAACCGTTTTTTTTACGCGTGTGCCCGGCAATTATGGCGGAATGTACACGGATTTTATCCAGAATACGACATTCGATTCAGGTGATTTCTTTCACCGGACATCTGGTGCGATAAGAAAAAAAGTTCTATAATGATTATGTAGCCAACAGCGGTGAAAACTGCTGCTCTGGTCATGAGCTGTCAATAAAGCGTTTGTCTGTTATGTTACCGATGTTTTTTTTCGATGCTTTAACGAGGCTCCACACCTTTTATCAAACGCCGGAAGCGGCTTGTCACTGAAATCAGGCAGACCGGGCGGCGCACGAGCATTCGGGTCTGAGACACAAAACCTTTCCGAGCAGGGAATGGACATCGAAGGAGGCAGGGGTGAAAATCAGGATACAAACCGGCACGGTCAGTGAGAGCAAAGCGGAATCAGTTATCATCAGTCTGTTCGAGAAGGAGAAAATAACCGAAGAAGCCGCCAAACTGCTGGATGAAATCCTCGACGGCAATATCACCCGCCTTATCGAATCCGGTCAGGTGACCGGGAAGCTCAATCAGATAACCAGCCTGTACACGCTCGGGAAGTGTCCTGCTTCGATGGCTGTCATTCTCGGCCTCGGAAAACGCGCCGAACTGACATCGGACCGTATCCGCGGAGCTTTTGCCGAAGCCTGCCGGATGCTTGAACAGAAAAATATCACGACGGCTGCGGTTGCTGCCATTAATCATTCCGGGATATCACCCGATATTGTTTCCCAGTCAATTACCGAAGGGGCTATTCTGGGAACATATGCCTTCCGCCGTCATTTGACGAAAGCAAGCGAGCATAAAAAGATAAATACCCTTACCATCATCCCGCCTGAAAACACTCAAAAAGCACAGATGGAGGCAGGCAGGAAAAAGGGCGAAATAATTGCGGCTGCCGTGATTCGTGCCCGCGATATGGTCAACGAACCGGCGAATTTCATGACGCCTTCGGACATGGCGGAGATTGCGAAGAACACAGCGTCCGAGCATGGCCTCAGTATAGAAGTACTCGAACGCCCGCAGATGACAGACCTTGGTATGGGAGGTCTGCTGGGTGTCTCTGCCGGTACCGAACAGCCTCCGAAGCTGATGGTTTTAACCTACAACGGAGGAACCGGCGGTATTCCGGATATCGCGCTCGTCGGCAAAGCAATTACCTTCGATTCCGGCGGTATTTCAATCAAGCCCTCGGCCGGTATGG
>CAYSQK010000275.1:363-2752 GCA_964433075.1 uncultured Dehalococcoidales bacterium | reverse complement strand
CCTCGGAAAAGCTGCCGGTTTTAATGACTTCGACGAATGAATATAGATGGTCAAGATTCATATCTTCTTTCCCCCCGTTGTTTCCGTCATCATTTTGATAGCACGTTGATGATATGATAGAATTTCAATAGAATTATATATCATTATAATAAGTTTTTCTAATGTCAGCACTTACTGAACAGCAATATCAGGCATCCTGAAAAACGTTAGCCGAAACGGAATAGATTAGGGACAAAGAATCATGAAAGACAAGAAGGAACTCAGGTTAACCGAAATGGTGAGCGGAGCGGGTTGAGCCTGCAAGATAGGTCCGGAGGACCTTGCGAAAGCACTTGAGGGACTGACACTCATCAGTGACCCGAATCTGATAACAGGAATGGAAAGAGCCGAAGACGCGGGAGTCTATAAGCTTACCGGCGAACTGGCAATCGTCCAGACAGTCGACTTTTTTACCCCGATTGTCGATAATCCCTATGATTTCGGGCAGATTGCCGCGGCCAACTCCCTGAGCGATGTGTACTCGATGGGGGGCAAGCCGCTGACAGCGATGAACATAGTTTGTTTCCCAATCAAAGAGCTCGATGTTTCGATATTGAGGCTGATACTTCAAGGCGGGCTCGATAAAATGAGAGAAGCCGGGGTCACCCTTGTCGGCGGACACAGTGTCGATGACAAAGAACCGAAGTACGGCCTTTCGGTGACAGGTATTATCCACCCGGATAAAGTGGTGAAGAACACAGGCGCCCTGCCGGGCGATAAGCTGATACTGACCAAACCGCTGGGAGTCGGCATCATCAACACCGCCCTCAAAGGAGGGATGGCTGACGAAACCGCTGTCAGAAAAGCAACCGAGTGCATGAAGGCTTTGAACAATACCGCATCGGAACTCATGGTACAGACAGGTGTCAATGCCTGCACCGACATTACCGGTTTCGGGTTGCTCGGCCATGCGTCAGAAATGATAGAGGGTACCGATACCTGCATGGTTATCGATTCAAAAGCAGTGCCGTACATTACAGAAGCAAAAAGCCTTGCGGAAATGGGACTGTTACCGGGAGGGCTCCACAGAAACAGGAGTTACCGAGAGCACATGGTCGAGATGGAAAAACCGGTGCTTCAGTATCTGGCCGACATCATGTACGACCCTCAGACCTCCGGCGGTCTGCTCATTTCCGTACCGGCTGACAAGGCTGACAGACTGCTTGAAGACATGCACCGAAAAGGTGTCACCGACGCAGCAATTATCGGTGAAATAACCGACAGTCCTAAAGGGAAAATCATCGTTAAGTAGAAACCATTGATAGAAATCAATATACCGGGCAGAAAACTATACCAGATTAGAAGTCTCGTTCTCGATGTGAACGGTACTATCGCACTTGACGGAACAATCATCGACCATGTCCCGGAACGACTCATAACACTCAGCAAATCAGTCGACATCACTCTCGTGACGGCAGATACGCAAGGGACAGCGGCAAAACTGGCTGATTACCTCAACCTTAAACTCATCAATATTCAGACAGGGAACGAAGATAAGCAGAAGCTGGCAATAATCCGCGAAACAGGCAGCGAGTCGACCATTGCCATAGGTAACGGAGCAAACGACAGTCTGATGCTCGAAGAAGCGGCCATCGGCATTTGTGTTGCAGGGAAAGAAGGCACCGCTGCCGAAGCTATCCGGCACTGCGATGTATGGGTGAACGATATCAATACGGCTCTCGACCTGCTGCTGAAACCAAAAAGGCTCATCGCAACGCTGAGGAAATAGGCGTTACCCTTTTTTCAGCACTTTCGCTTCTGCCGTCATAAACCTGTCCAGAAAACCGCCTTTTTGATGGTACCGCGCTACATCATCGCCCGACGGTACGATTTCTCTCTCCTTTTTCAGAAGACGGGATGAGTATTCATCAATATCAAACGGAAGCTGTTCAGACAAATACATACCGTAAACACCGGCAACCGCCGCACCAAGCGCGGCACCTCCGGCTTGAATCGGCGTAACCGGCCTGTTCCAGATTGCGGCAACACGCCTGAGAATCTCCCGACTGTTCCTCGCACCACCGGTCACATAAATCGTATCCCGCGTTTCACGGGTAAATTTCTTCGAATATATGTAGACCGAGGCTAATACCGTATCAATCAAGGCAGGATAATCAGTGGTAAATACGGGAGAAAATCCGCCGACACGGGTGATATCGATGATTCCGGACGGCGGGAACGACTCTTTTCGTATCTGCCAGAATAACAGGTTTTCTCCCGATACCGACTGCTTCAAGGCTTCTTCAGCGGGTGCGTAGTCATTTTTACCAAGACCGTACATCGAGCGCATCCTGTCCCAAAGCATCACTCCGTTGGTACGAGTGCCGAACATGAACGGCCGGCCGATACC
>CAYSQK010000275.1:0-353 GCA_964433075.1 uncultured Dehalococcoidales bacterium | reverse complement strand
ACTGGCGTACCCGTTCTTGTCGAGTGCTGCGCCGTCAGTGGAAACCATGTTCACGATACTCGTTCCAAGGCTTATAAGGTCACCGGTCACGAGCACCTTCGACTGCGGGTTATCACCCGAACCGGCGACAATTTTACAGGAAGGCGAAAAACCGTATTTCCGTATGAAATACGAAGCGATGGTACCGACAACAGTTTCAGGTGACACAAGACCCGGCAATTTCTGTCTGAGAGCACCGGCACCACCTTCAAGGCCATCAGAAACAGCTTCAATCAATTCATCCGACCAGACTCTATTGCGATAATCCATGAGGGTCATGCCGCTGGCATTTCCAAATTCGAAAGGCACATCCG
>CAYSQK010000274.1:0-2767 GCA_964433075.1 uncultured Dehalococcoidales bacterium | reverse complement strand
GTATCGCCCTGCTGTTCGTTTTCGGACGCAGGTACCTCGTCGGCCAGTTTTTCGCGAACTTCGGTATTACCTTTGTCGATTCTGTTGCCGGTATCGTTATCGCCATGATGTTCGTCAGCATTCCCTTCCTGGTTGATTCGGCCAAAGAAGCATTTCTGAAAGTCGATGTCCGGATGGAAAAAGTCGCCCGCACCCTCGGAGCTTCGCCGTGGCAGTCGTTCTTCAAGGTAACCTTCCCCCTGGCCTGGCGCGGCATTCTCTCCGGCAGCATCATGATGTGGGCACGCGGCATCAGCGAATTCGGCGCCGTCGTCATCCTCGCCTACCACCCCATGATTGCGCCGGTGCTCGTCTATGAGCGCTTCGAGACCTACGGTCTGAACTACGCCCGCCCTGTCGCCGTTATCCTTATCCTTGTCAGCATCGTCGTCTTCATTCTTCTCAGAACGCTGGCACAGGGGAGGAACACCCATGATTGACATCAAAAACCTCTCCGTCGACCTCGGTGAATTCGTCCTGAAAAACGTCAGCCTCTCGATTGAGGAAGGTGACTACTATATCATCCTCGGGCCGACCGGTGCCGGCAAAACCGTTCTCCTCGAATCCATTGCCGGGCTCCACCCGATTACGTCCGGCGAAATCTGGCTGCGGGGCACCAACGTCACCAGCCTCGAACCGGAAAAACGGAATATCGGCATCGTCTACCAGGACCATGTCCTCTTCCCCCATCTCACCGTGAAAGATAACATCTGCTTCGGATTGAAAATCCACAAGATGAAACGGGAAGCAATCGCCGGGCGGCTCGACTGGCTTGTCGACCTCCTCGGTATCAGCCACCTCCTCCACCGCAAACCGACCACCCTCAGCGGCGGTGAAAAACAGAAGGTGTCTCTCGCCCGGGCGCTCAGCACCAGCCCCGAAATCCTGATGATTGATGAACCGCTCAGCGCCCTCGACCCCGAAACACGCGAGTCTGTCCAGCAGGAACTGAAGCAGCTTCACCGGAAACTCGGGATAACCATCGTTCATGTCACCCACGATTTCGAAGAAGCCCTCTCGCTGGGAACGAAGATTGCCGTTATCGGCGAAGGCGAATTGAAACAGACCGGCACCCCCGAAGATATTTTCCGCCGGCCGGATTCGGAATTCGTCGCCCGCTTCGCCATGGCCCGTAACATCATCAAAGGAACCGTCCCCGAACAGCCGGGACAGGACATCATCTTTCGCTCCGAAGGAACCGATTTCGTGGTCGCTTCCGGAGAAAAAAGCAGCCGCACCGCGTCGATACGTCCGGAAGATATCATTATTTCCCTCGAACCGATTCACTCCAGCGCCCGCAACTGCTTCAGGGGAACGATTACCCGGATTCTCGACAAAGGCTCCATCCTCTACATCACCGCCGGCATTCCGCCGGAACTGACCAGCCTCGTCACCCGTCACTCGTTCGACGAGATGGAACTGAAAGAAGGCAAACAGGTGTATCTCACCTTCAAAGCCTCGTCGATACACCTGTTTTAAAATAGAAGGAGGTAAAATTGAAAGGACTCAAGCATCTCAAACTCATCCCCGTTCTGCTCGTCTTCATCCTGACGGCAACCCTCTTCGGCGCCTGCAGCGACACGGCTGTCGAAGAACAACCTGAACAGGAAATCACTGAGCAGGAACCGGAACAGCAGGAAACTGTTGTACCGGAAACAACCGAACCGGAACCCGTTGAAGAAGAACCCGCCCCCGAACTGACCGGCACCCTGCAGATTTTTAACGCCGGAAGTTTAACCATCCCCCTCGAGCAGGTAACTGCCGAATTTAAAAAAATACATCCGAACGTCGAAGTACTCGCTGAAGCAGGCGGCAGTGCCACCACCATCCGGAAAGTAACCGAACTCGGCAAGGAATGCGGCATCATCGCCTCGGCCGACTACCTTCTCATCCCTGAAATGATGTACCCCGAATTCGCTGACTGGTACATCATTTTCGCCACCAACCAGATGTGCCTTTGCTACAACGACCAGTCAGCCTTTGCCGATGAAATAAACAGTGATAACTGGTACGAGATTCTCCAGCGCGAAGGCGTCACCTACGGGCGCAGCGACCCCGACCAGGACCCCTGCGGCTACCGCACCCTCATGGTCTGGCAGCTCGCTGAAAAGCACTATCCGGTGGCTGGCCTCTACGATGCCCTGTTCGAAGCTGCCGGCGACTTAATGAGACCGAAATCGGTTGATTTGATTGCCCTGCTCGAAACAGGCGACCTCGATTACGCGTTCGAATACACCTCCGTCGCCGCCCAGCACAACCTGAACTACGTTGAGCTGCCCGGCGCCATTAACCTCGCCGATGCCACGCAGAAAGACTTCTACGCAGAAGCGAAGGTTGACATTGCCGGCACCGAACCGGGAACGACCATGACCATGACCGGCGCACCTATTGTCTACGGCGTAACGATTCCCAGTAACTTCCCCCGGAAAGAACTGGCTATCGCCTGGCTCGAGGTTCTCCTCGGCCAGACCGGTATCGATATCATGGAAACCAACGGTCAGCCTCCGGTTATTCCGGCACCGACCGATAATGCGGCTGCCGTACCTGAACCACTTCAAAAATTCCTGAACTAACCGTGAACAACAGGCAGCAGAGAGAAAAACTCTCTGCTGCCTGCATTCGCACCATCCTGCCCTTTACTGCTAGAATAGAGGTACCGTATAACGACGACAGATTGACGTCTCCAGATCGGAAGAGCGTCGGGGAGGGAAAGAGTGTAGGGTAGGGT
>CAYSQK010000273.1:0-2772 GCA_964433075.1 uncultured Dehalococcoidales bacterium | reverse complement strand
AGACTGATGTTGTTATGAAATGAACAGCTTCCCCAGCGGGTCTTCTGATTCCGGACGGAAACCCGGTTGCAGGCAAATCCGTGTTTCTCGGCCAGGTAAGCCAGGCGTGATGTCAGCTTTCGTTTTGCCTCGTCCTTATCGATATCGATGACCTGTGAGGAGGCATTTGCGATATCGGTTTCGTACTGCCTCATCTGAAGAAGGTGCTTTTGTATCCACGATTTCCGCTCTCTGGTCAGGGCTTCGGCTTTCGTGAAGGAAACACCGAAGGGGACGGCGACGCGGACTCCGGTAAACGGCCTGATAGAGATGCTGACTCGTCGGGCTCTCCGGCTGCGCTCGAAAAGGACAGGCCCGATACCGGGGATATCGATTGTTTTCGATGGCGGGTTCATTTTTTTAGTGTACCATGAACAGGGCAGACGTTCTTTCGACAATTTATATCAGTTTCGGCTGGGTAACCTTTTCTGGAAACCGGTGGAGATATGCGAATATTTCCTCGTTATTACAGACGACGCCGCGGCTGTTGCATTCCTCGTAAAACAGTTCCATCAGACGGGTATTGTTATCACTCGTTATTTCGTAGCGGTTACCGTATTTCCGGACATAGTGTTCTTTGAGCCCAGGGAAGCGGCGGTCGAGGGCGGCGTAGAAGTATTCGCGGTCGCCTTCCCTGAGGGTCAGTCCGATACCCCAGTTGAGGATGCCGAAGACTTCTGCTTCGAAGCAGTAATCGAGAATACCGCGCAGATTTTCTTCGGTATCGTTGATGAAGGGCAGGAGGGGGCAAAACCAGACAACCGTCGGGATACCGTTTGCCCGGAGGGTTTTCAACACTTCGACACGTTTTCCGGTGGTACAGACATGGGGTTCGATAATTTTGCATATTCGTTCGTCGAAGGTCGTGAGGGTTATCTGAACGATGCATTTCGCTTTCTCATTGATGCTTTTCAGGAGGTCGAGATCGCGGAGAATAAGGTCCGACTTTGTCTGAATCGAGAGGCCGAAGCCGTACTTTTCTATGACCTCCAGACAGCGGCGGGTATATTGGATTTCCTTTTCGAGCGGCATATAGGAATCAGTCATGGCGCCGGTCGAAATCATGCACTTATTCCGCTTTTTCCGGAGTTCAGCTTCGAGCATATCAGGAGCGTTTGTTTTGATTTCGATGTCCTCGAAATCGTGCTCCATCCTGTAACAGGCGCTGCGGCTGTCGCAGTAGATACAGCCGTGGGTGCAGCCGCGGTAGATGTTCATGCCGTTCTTCGGCGAGAGGATTGTTTTGTACTCCCTGTAATGCATATCAACTTTCCGGATTTTCAAACCAGGCTTTCAGATTCCGGGGCAGGCTCGGATAGTATGATTTCATGTCGCAGAGTTCGATTTTCGCGGCTAACCCTGACGGCAGGTTCCCGAAACTCGTTCCGGAGAGAATCAGTTCCGTGTCTTCCTCCGAAAACTCAACTGTGTTCCTGACGTTTTTGTACAATCCGGCGTTCTTCGGACAGATATCCTGGCAACGGGAGCAATTTTGCGTTCGATGATGAGCTGTTTTCGGGATGAATTCAGGAAATGGTTCGGTTCCCCATTCATTTGCGGCAGCAAGACACACCTGATTATTGAGGAGAAACCTGTCCGGCAGAATGGCACCGGTCGGACAGTTATTACGACAAAGAGTACAATTTTGACATTCCGGCATGCTTGTCACTTCCCGCCAGGTAAAATGCTCCGGAGCGGGCATATCGGCAATAAAGGTGAACAGGGTTATCAGGCTGCCGAAACCATCGACATAGCAGAGGTTATTCCGGCCGTATTCGGCGAGACCGTTGCGAACAGCGATTCGTTTCTGAGGCAGCAGGTAGTCGTAAAAAAAGTGACAGGTATTACCGGCAGACAGATTCGACAAAACTGATTCGACGGTTGCTGCCTTATCGATAACGCTGACGTACCGGGTACCTTTCCAGGTGAAGGCGGCATTCCAGATATCGAAGGGAACAGCCGCAGAGATGACAGACTTCGGTTCGAAATCGAGTTTCGGTTGCAGGACATACCATTCGGATACAATGAGTTTCTGATAGTTGTTCAGGTCATCTCTCCGGGAGAAAGAGGCGATATCTTTTTTGATATCGTCAAAACAGGAATAAGGGACAACGGCTGTTTTTATATTCATTCATATGCCTCACAAACAAACGTTCTATATTGTACGACATCCAGCTCATCAAGTAAATACAGGGAAATATGGGTTTAGTTTGGTTGTGGTTGGCAGGGACGAGAATGGAGAAACTAATCAGAAATTTTAAAATCCCTCTTACTCTCCCTTTACAAAAGGGAGAAAACCTGGACATATTTCACTTCATTCGTAAAGACATCATTATCAACCAAATGCAAACAGTACCGAAATATGAATTATTTATGTTTGACGGTTTATTTTTATGCTTTTGTTATTTTCCGTCCTTTACACTAAATTCAGGGCTTCGGAGGGCGGACCGTCATGTTGAAATCGTTTGCGTTACTGGTATTCGGAATCATTTTCATAATCAGCAGTCTGTTAGGATAATCCGTTACCGGGGAAGCAATCGAATCATAGTATCGGTCCTTTTTTCAATTTTTTCTGCATTTTTTGTGACGAATCTTTTTATCCTCATACCGGCATGACATGATGAAAGACTTTTCTGTTTCCACAGAGCACTATTCAGTTGTTAAAGAGCAAAAAGGAGAAACGGTAAAAAAACACGCTTTTGAAAATTACAGGCACGCCGAAGGGGACTCACG
>CAYSQK010000272.1:0-2797 GCA_964433075.1 uncultured Dehalococcoidales bacterium | reverse complement strand
CATGGATATGACCGGCATGCCTGTTTTTCTGGCCACCATCACCACAATGGCAGGTTTTATCTCGCTCATCTGGACTGAAGTGGTACCGATGCAGCAAATGGGTATTTTTGTTACATCCGGTATAGCTTACGCAGGTTTCCTTTCGCTTTTCTTCGTTCCGGCACTGCTCGTCAAGAGCGCAATGCCGGAAGCGCGTCCGGATAGTAACGATTCCTTCATCATCCGAATGATAATAAAGATATCGAAAAAGAAGCTGCCTGTTCTGGCAGTCTTTGCCACGATAGTAATCGTCTCAGCTTTCTTCATTCCGAAACTCGATGTCGTATCGAACCAACTGATGTTTTTCAAGGAAAATTCAGATATTCGGCAGACGTTCACCAAAGTAGAAGAAAACTTCGGGTCGGCTGTTCCCCTCGTCGGTGAGATAAAAATCCAGGGTGGGAGTACTATCCTGCTTGACAATGATTTTGCCGCTTCGGTGCTTGAAATGGAGCGGGAACTCGAGGAAAAAGACGGTATACAAAAGGTTATCTCGATATTCGATATTGTAGCCGGTATTTACGAAATGACCACCGGCCGGGAAGGCTATCCGGATACCCCTGAAATATCAGCCGGGTTATCTTCCCAAATCAGCACCGATGACCTGGCAAAATGGGTATCGAATGACGGCCTTAAAATGACTATCCGAACACAGGAATTGACATCGGAAGAAATCAAAACTCTGGAGGAATTCGTCGATGACCACAGCGAACTTGTACGCACCATCACCGGTATGCCGGTCCTCTTCGATGAAATGAACAATCTGGTTGTGCAAAGTCAGATACAGAGCCTGGGGCTGGCACTGGCGCTGATATTTGTCATGCTATGGGTAAGTCTGCGAAAAATCACGGCGGCTTTTGCGGGTGTCCTGCCGATTATCATTACCATCTGTGCCATCCTGGGAATGCTGGCGATAACCGATTTTCAACTGAATATCCTCACCGCGACCCTGTCGGCGATTACAATAGGAATAGGGGTCGATTATTCAATCCACGTTATATCAGGTATTTACTACTACCGAAAACAGGGAATGGACAATAAAGAATCGGTGGACTCAATGTTAACCAGCGTATCCCGCCCGGTACTGGCGAATGCCTTTGGTCTGGCTATAGGCTACTCAGCGATGTTCTTTTCCCCACTCCGGATTCATATGCAGGCAGCTTCCGTGATGTGGGTAGCGATGGTAGTCTCTTCTCTGGCGGCGTTATTGCTGCTTTCCGGCATTTACTCAAGGAATTCGCATAAGGGCTGATTTCAAGGGACGGATTGTCGATACGGCGATAAGGAAGGCAGACAAAGCGGTCAGGGACAGGCATCAGCGGACTGCAACTTTATTTCTATCTCCTGTTAGTGTCATAATAAGTGACCGAACAATAAAGGAGAGTGAATGATGTATAAAAACCCCGATGAAGGCAAGTCTCCGGAGCAACTCCGAAAGGAACGTGAACAGCGAATCATGGACGCTGTCCAGTTGAAAATCCCGGACAGGGTACCCGTCATGTGCCCGATGGGCTATTTTCCGGCGAAGTACACAGGCATCCATTTTTCAGCGGCGTACTATGATTATGACGCGTGGTACGCGGCGGTAAAGAAAACGCTGACGGATTTCCAGCCGGATGTGATATTCCCGCAGGGGTTCACCCCGGGAAAAGCGATGGAAATGCTGGGGCCGAAAAACATGCGC
Source organism: uncultured Dehalococcoidales bacterium (assembly GCA_964433075.1). GTDB lineage: Bacteria > Chloroflexota > Dehalococcoidia > Dehalococcoidales > UBA2162 > MGML01. The sequence continues at coordinate 1,074 of CAYSQK010000272.1, read as the reverse complement.
TGGCCGGGATACGGCGTGGGCGAAGACATGGGTCACCAGTCAATCGAACTTGAGCTATTGAAAGCCGACGAAATCGACGCTTACATGAAAGACCCGTCCGACTTCATGTTCCGGGTAGCAATGTCGAGATCGAGCGAGGCTGCCGAAGGCCTGGCGGCATTCCCTCCGCTGTCCTCATTCGGCGGGGGCGGCCCGATGGGTGTGCAGATGCTGGCAATGGCAATGGCAAACCCGGCACTGGCAAAGACATTCCGTACGCTGGAGCAGGCCGGCACCGAGATGATGAAGTACGCCGAGAAGCAGGCGGCTTTCAATAAAATGATGTACGACCTGGGGTACCCCGAGTACATTCAGGGCTCAGGCGGACTGCCGCCGTACGACACCATATCAATCGGGATGCGGGGCATGCAGGGAACGATGTACGACATGTACCGGCAGCCGGACAAACTGCTGGAGCTTATCGATTTCGTTCTGGAGCAGACGCTTTCGCGGCCGCTGCCGCCGCCGAACGAGATGGGACACATGAGGCTGTTCATGACGATAACCCGAGGCTCGGATAATTTCATATCCGTGAAGCAGTGGGAGAAGTTCTACTGGCCGACCTTCAAGAAGCTGGTGCTGGAGCTCATCAACCGGGGAGGGACGCCCTGTATCTTCTTCGAAGGCAACTGCGATTCGCGCATGGAGTACCTGCTCGACTTCCCGAAGGGAAAAGTCCTCGCCCGGCTCGATACGACCGACATTTTCAAGGCGAAGGAAATCCTGAAAGACCATATCTGCCTCGAAGGGAACGTGCCTTCAACGCTGCTCCAGGCGGGAACGGTCGATGACGTGAAGGAGCACGTGAAAAAGCTTATCGACGTCATCGGCAAGGACGGCGGATTCATCGTCTCACCGCGAAGTTCGACCGACCACGTGAAGCCGGAGAACCTGAGAGCGATGATTGATTTCACGAAGGAGTACGGGGGGTATCGATAGTTACGAGTTCACAGTTTACAGTTTACAGTTTACAGTTTACAGTTTACAGTTATCAGTTTACAGTTGACAGTTTAATTTGTATGGATTGCCGCATCT
>CAYSQK010000271.1:0-2836 GCA_964433075.1 uncultured Dehalococcoidales bacterium | reverse complement strand
CTCAGCCATCTTGTATCCGGCTCCATAGACCGTTTTGATATATTTCGGTTTCGAAGGGTCGGGTTCGATTTTCCGGCGGATATTCAGAATATGAACGTCAATTGTGCGGTCGAAGCCTTCGAACCCGTATCCGAGCGCTTTTTCAATAATTTCGCCCCGACTGAAGACTCTGCCCGGTTCTTTGATGAAGGTGCCGAGGAGTTTGAATTCGATTTCTGTCAGTCCGAGGGGCTTCCCGTTCAGGGCAGCTTCATGTTTCGGGAAATTAACGGTGATGTCACCGTGGGTAATTTCTTCAGGCCCGCGTTCTCCGGGCATTCTCCTGAGGACCACTCTTACCCTGGCGGCAAGTTCCCGGGGGCTGAACGGCTTGGTGACATAATCATCAGCGCCGGTTTCGAGCCCGGTCAGTTTATCATCATCGGTCGATCGTGCTGTCAGCATAATAATCGGGACATCCGATTCCTGGCGGAGGGTACGGCAGACATCCAGTCCGTTCATGCCCGGCAGCATCAAGTCGAGAACGATGAGATCAGGACGGTTTTTCCGGGCACTGTCGAGAGCTTCGAGGCCGTTCGAAGCGGTAAATACTTTATACCCGTCCCGACTCAGATACATTTTAACAAGTTCAACCGTTTTTTCATCGTCATCGACGACGAGGACTCTCTTTCCCGACATACCACCCTCCGGAGACTTATTATATATGATTATATTGGGAAAATGTTAAGTAAATATTTGTCGAAACGATTCAAAGCGGGTAAAAAAATGATGCCCGGGGGGTTTGACTCCCGGACATCCTGCTGTTAGAACCAAAAAATGTATACTGATTTCCCCGTATGTATTCGATTTGCAGAGATAGTCCGATGCTCGTAAAACGAGACTGCAACTCATCTGTTATATCGCCCGAATACCGGCAGCTCTTACTGGGAGAGAAACAGGATGGCTATTTTCACTGTTTCCCTGAGCAGGGGCGATGATGCAGCGATACGCATCGATAACCAGAAGCGCTGTTACCAGTCCGATGATGAACGGTTACTTCCTCTGCTTTCCGTATCACCTCCCTTCCTGTTTATCTCTGATATTATTGTATTCGCAAAATACTAAAAACCTGTTAAGAATCGGAAGGGACAATCAGAGAAATCCGGTCAGACGGTTATTTATGAATCAGAGAAAACACGGGCAGAGCGCCGGTGACCTGTTAATACAAGGAATTGATAGCGATGTTATACCCTGCTTCAGACAAGGCAATCGCTCGTTCAATAACCGGGCGTATTGAGTCAGGCACGATGTTCAGCAGTTCGTAGAGGCTGTTCAGGTTACTGACGGACTGATCGATGAGGGTAGAGTTCAATGCCTGCCACCGGACGGTTATTCCATCGTCCGCGGTACCCGGGGCTGCGGTTACGGTTACTGCCTGAGGGGCGGGGGCATTCACTACGGCACTTTCAGCGGCTTCCTCCTGAAAAACCGGTGATTCATCGTTAATAGCGGCAATTCCGGCGCCGGGCTCTTCGGTACCGGGGGCTGTTTCCACTTCAGGCGCGGCCATCAGACTGCTGATTTCCTCGGACGCTTCAGTTTCAGCGTAATCAGCCGAACCGGTCGCGGCGTCGTATGATTCGGCATTGAATGACTTCATACCGGCTCCCATATCGTCAGCGGGGGCAGCGTTACCCTGTTTCGATGAATAGAAAGCAATGTTCTGCAGGTTCGTGTTCAAATTAGTAGCGAGCGTTTCAATGCCATTGGCATCAACGCTTACCTGGTTCGCCATATAAATGATTTCATCAACCCGTTTATCAGCCATAAGTGCGTAGGCTTCGGCTTTTCCGAGGTCGGTGAACGTAAAGGCTATTTGAACATTTTCAGCGGCGATTTTCACCGGGTACAGGAAACTGTCCGGCATGACGTTTCTGGCGGCGGCGGCCGTACCGCCGGCGGCGGCGAAGACGACACAAACGCCGGCCATGACGGCTGCCAGGCGGCGCTGCCAGGAAAAACCGAACACCGAAAAGCGTTTATTCTCTTCTGTGCTCTGAAGAATCGAGTGCAGTTCAACCCGGGCTTTCCTTCTGAATTCGCGGCTCGGCTCGAGTGCGTTGACGCCGCTGGTAATCAGAGCGGTCTCCAGTAACGGTCCGAGTTCTTCTGAAAATTCCGGATAATCAGCCAGACATTGCTCCGGAGTATCTCCTTTGAACATCAGCCGGTCGAGACACTCGTCCAGTATATCGTTAAATTGTTTTTCCTTGTCAGTCATTATATTCCGCCAATAAGGACTTACGCAGTGCAGCAATGGCACTGTGCTGCAGGGCTTTTATCGCCCCCGGGTTTTTACCCATGATTTCAGCCACCTGGGCAGTCGGCATACCGGCCGTAAATCTCAGTGAAATCACTTCACGCTGGGCATCAGTCAGATTCCTGGCAGCATTCAGTACCTGTTGTATATCCATCCTTTTTTCAACTATATTTTCCGGTTTGTTTTCTTCTTTATCCATGACCGGTATTTCATCATTCAATGTGTCGGGTTGTTTCTGCCGCTTTCTCAAGTGATCGACAATCTGGTTGTGGGCAATCCGATACAGCCAGGCAGAAAAGGGAACGCCTTTCCATTTAAAAGACGATATCGACCCATGGGCTTTCAGAAAGACCTGCTGCGTCAGATCTTCAGCCTCATCACGGTCACCAATCTTTACCGTAATGTAACGGTATATTTTATCGAAATATTCTTCGTACAGTTCGGCAAAGGCATTCGGGTCATTGTTTTTTGCCCGTTGTACGAAGAATATTTAGATCGGAAGAGCACACGTCTGAACTCCAGTCACCGCTCATTATC
>CAYSQK010000270.1:0-2870 GCA_964433075.1 uncultured Dehalococcoidales bacterium | reverse complement strand
AGGGGACGAGGGTCGAGCCCCGATACAGCGGCGATTCCGGTCACCATCGGGAAGAGAATCACGGCGGCGGCGACATTCGACATGAAGACGGAGAACAGGATAGTGATGAGCGATATCGCCAGCAGGATAACGAAGGTGTGGCTTCCCTGAACGAGGGACATCAGATTATCGGCCAGGTACGCAGCCGTACCGGTTTTCTGCATGGCCACGCCTAAAGGAATGAGGCCGGCAATGAAAAAGACCACTTTCCAGTCGACCGCCCGATAGGCGTCATCGATACGAATCACGCGGGTCAGTACCATCAGGACGGCTCCCGACATGAAAACGACCGGCACGGAAAATCCGGCAATGGCCAGGCCGACCGAGAGCAGGAAAATCACCATGGCAATCCAGGCTTTCGAGCTGTCTTTTTCTTCCGGTTCGACATTTGTGACGACGAGAAAGTCGTACCCTTTCTTCATATCGGCAATCTTACTCCACAACCCGTGAACGATGAAGATATCACCCTGGTCGATTTCAATATCCGAAATATCGCCCCGGACATTCCCGCCTTTATGGTAGAGGAGGAGCGGTTCGACCCCGTAATGCCGCCGGAGTCCGAACTTCCGGATAGTCTGACCGATGAGGGACGACCGGGGGGGAACCAGTACTTCAGCGAACCCGGCATTCGCCGAATCATCGAGGACCGCCAGTTTCGCCGGTTTCGCAACCGGAACAAGGCGGAACCGGCCGGCAAATCCTGCCATGTCATTTTCATTGCCGAGGAGGGCAATCACCTGATTTACTTCGAATTTCGTCTCACGCCAGGGGGCGTAATCGAACGAGTGTTCCCGGGAAATCGCCAGGATATTGAGATTAAAATCATCCCAGATGCCGGTTTCTTCGAGGGTCATGCCGATTATGGGACTGCCTGATTCGATACGGTAGTGGCGGATATTCGAAGACAGGTGCCATTCTTCCGCCAGTTTTGTCTGAATGAGACTGTCGTCATTTTTCAGTTCGTATTTCGGGAGCACCCGGTTGCCCAGAACAAGGAAATACACTATCACCACCGCCAGCAGAGACAGGCCGATGGGAGTCACCGCAAAAAAACCGTAGAGACCGAGAGATGATTTCCCCAGAAAATCATTGGCCAGAATCATCGGGCCGGAACCAATCATGGTCAAGGGGCCGCCGACAATAATGGCGAAACCAATCGGCATAATCAGGCTTGAAGCGGGAATTTTCTGGCGGCGGGAGATATTGAGTATCGCCGGGAGAAACAGAACGGCCGCTCCGATATTCTGGACGAATCCGGACAGCAGACCAATCACCGATGAAAAGACGGCAACGATGCGGGAGTGGCGGCTGCCGGTGTGCTTAACAACCTCACGGGCAAGGACCGACATGACACCGGTGTGTGAGATGCCCTTGCCGAGAATCATCACCGCAATCATGGTAATAACCGCATTCGATGAAAAACCGGAAAGCGCTTCGAGGGGTTCGAGAACGCCGGTCCAGGCGAGGGCGAGCAGGCAGAGAAGGCCGACGACATCGATGCGGAGTTTATCGATGATGAGCAGGACAGCCGTAACGGTAAGGATAATCAGGACGACAGCGATATCCGCATTCACCTTTTCACCTCCCTGCCCCGAAAACGGAACGGTCTTGATACAACCGCCAAAAAAGAGTACAACAAAACCGGGAAAGAGACCCGGCGACGGGTTCTCATGACTTCCGATTCTATTGTATCATAACAAATGACCTTGTATCTTTTCTGGATACGGAGAGGGTGCAAAGGCAGGGAGGGCACTATGACGGAAGAAAAAAAGGCCGTTGTCAGCACGAAAAGCGGCAAACTCGAAGGGGTATACGAAGACGGACTGTACAAGTTCAGAGGAATTCCCTATGCCGAACCGCCGGTGGGGAAGCTCAGGTGGCTGCCGCCGCAGCCGGTCAAGCCGTGGGACGGCATCCGGCCGGCGAAGAAATACGGGGCGATGGCGCCGCAGATTGCCGCGGCGGCGCCGAGGGACTTTCCGGGCGCGCCTGATTTCGGGGACGTGCCGCAGAGCGAGGACTGCCTGTACCTCAATATCTGGACGCCGGGGCTCGACGACGGGAAACGGCCGGTCTTTTTCTGGATTCACGGCGGCGGCTTCACCATCGGGTCAGGCTCGGAAACCTTCCTCGATAAAGGGGTACTTGCACAGCGGGGCGACATCGTCATGGTCAGCATCAACTACCGGCTCGGGGCAGCCGGATTTCTGAACCTGAAGGAGATAACCGGCGGGGCAATACCTTCGACCGGTAATGAAGGAATACTCGACCAGGCGGCCGCGCTCGCCTGGGTGCAGGACAATATCGCCCGGTTCGGCGGTAACCCGGACAACATCACAATCGCCGGTTTCTCCGCCGGAGGGATGAGCGTCGGGACGCTCCTGGCGCTGCCGGCAGCAAAAGGCCGCTTCTGCAAAGCCGTCAACCGGAGCGGCGCCGCGAACATGGTGGGAACGCCCGCTGAAGCGCTCGCCATTACACAGGAATTTCTCGGTATTTTCGGATTGAAAGGGAACGATATCGACGGCATCAGAAACCTTTCAACGGAAAAGCTGCTCGACGGACAGACCGGAGTCGGAGAAATGATGCGGCAGCGCGGGAAGAATCCGCTCGTTTTTCAGCCGATTGTCGACGGCGTCATTCTTCCTCACAAACCGATGGATGCTATCAGGCAGGGGTATGCCCGGCAGGTTACCGTCATGGCCGGGACCAGCCGGGACGAACTGAAATCCTCCAGCGCCGGCGACCCGAGCCTGAAGAACCTCGACGATGACGGACTCGTCAAACGGCTGAGCGCAAGCCTTCCGGACACCATCATTCCCGGGTTGATT
>CAYSQK010000269.1:0-2880 GCA_964433075.1 uncultured Dehalococcoidales bacterium | reverse complement strand
ATTGAGCGTGTTGGACAGTTATTGACTTAGTTAGTAAAATATGCTATCCTTTGTATGTATACAAAGGATAGTAATTATGGTTAAATCAAGATTCCAGATTGCGAAAGCCGACATCAAGGCACTCTTTGAAAAATCCCCTCAAAAAATCTACACGGAAAATGATATTTCTGGTATTTTAAGGAACCAACGGAAATTCTGGCGTTTACCGGTCAGCTTGACAGCAGCAGAATTCACTGGCCTCCTGGTGCAATACACACATCTCAAGGTTTATAAGTTCAACTTTCCAAGAGAAACAATTACCAGATATTCCTGGGATAACGTTTCACCCTACGAAATAGCAATCAGTTTAAAGAAAAATGCTTATCTTTCTCATTTCTCAGCTTTGTATATCAATAATCTGACAGACCAAGTCCCGAAGAAGATATATGTAACGCACGAGCAGCCGGAAAAACCTGCGCGAAGTTCGGAACTATCGCAAACGGATATTGACGAATCGTTTACGAAACCGGTGAGGGTTTCGAATAATTTCGCAAAATTCGATGATTACACTATCTGTTTATTAAACGGGCAATTCACCAACCGGGCAGGAATCATACAAACAGATACCGAAGGCTCCGGCCTGACGGATGTGACGGGAATTGAGCGTACCCTAATCGATATAGCAGTACGTCCCGTGTATTCAGGGGGAATCTTCGAAGTTCAGAAAGCTTTTATAAGAGCAAGGGATTACGTATCAATCAACAAACTGACCGCTCTGCTGAAAAAACTGAACTTTGTCTATCCATATCATCAGGTAATCGGTTTTTATTTGGAAAGAAGCGGGGTTTATAACGAATCCCAAATCAACCTGATACGAAATATGGAGCGAACCAGAAAATTCTTCCTGACTCATGATATGGGAGAGATGGATTATTCAGAAGAATGGAACCTGTATTACCCTAAAGGATTTCAGGGATGATGACGTCCAATATCGATATAACATACTGGAAATAATAGTCAAAATCTTTCAGTTCGATATTCCCAACCACGGTATCTTTCAACGAATCGAAATCAGCAGCGTGCAGTTCTTTTTGCGAAGAGACATCCTTTAAAAACGCCAACGGTACTTTTTTCGCATCGAATACCGCCCGGATAATCTCAATTACTCTGTCACGTGTAAAATCAATGTGACATCGATTGTTCAAGAAACAAATATCAAAAAAATCCTTCGCTCTGCCGCCGGATTTATGGCTATGTACGATTTCCCGGTATCTTGGATTTTGCTGGCAAATGGCCCTGATTTTTTCAATAATCAGCATTTCTTCAGAATATACATAAACGGTATACCCATCTACATCTATGGGAACTTTTTCCCTGCAATATTCGTATTTACTGATATCGATGTTGAATGTTTTCTTTGTATTCAAGCCTGTTACAGCAGCGTTTTTTCTCAGGAATTTCACATTATCTTTTTTCTTTTCATATACATCATTATGGATAATCTTAAATTCGATTCTATAACCACCCCAGAACGCCAGTTTCAAATCATATTCTACAGGAGGATTTTTTATAAACTGCACGTCGAATACTGTAAAACCTTCTTCATGAAACGTATCATTTAACGACCTGATTACGTTTTCTCTTATTTCTCCGAAACTGGCTGGTTCGAAATCTCCGGGAATAGAAAAATCCAAATCGAGCGAAGCTCTGCCCGAACCTTTGGATACAAGCTCTATTGCATTACCGCCTTTCAATACGAGCGTGTCCATCAGGTAATCATTCGATACTAAGGCAATAATAGCCAGTTTCTTTACTTTTTCAATCGATATCAATTCCATGTGAAAACCGCACAATACATGACCTTTTTATGCTCTCCTTTTACCCCGTTGCGCGTTTTGTTGCATACCGATAACGGTTCTTTTGATGAAGCTGCTGCCTGACGAATTTCAATTCAAATTATATCATCAACGAATTTGAAAACAAAAGCCCCGTTTTTTCTGAAAACGCTGTGATTCATTATGGGTTTCGTCTTTTTTTATGGTAAGGTACAATAAAGAGTGAAAGACAGTACAAACAGATAATGGCATTACCTACCGAATACATTCGTCAGCCGCGTCAATTCGAATCAGCCGCAGCAGACATACAATCAGCCGCTGAGATAGCGGTCGATACCGAGGCGAACAGCCGCCACGCCTATCCCGAAGAGCTTTGCCTGGTTCAGATTGCGACTCCGGCAAAAATATACATCATCGACCCCATCCTGCTCGAGCGTATCGAACTGTTGCGGGGCGTCTTTGCCAATCAGAAAATCGTGAAAGTATTCCACACGGCGGAATACGATATCAGGAGTTTGAACCGGCACCGCGGATTCGAGACGAAAAATGTGTTCGATGTGGCGGTTGCCGCCCAGTTCATGGGCCTGGCGAAGTTCGGTCTGGCGAATGTTCTTCAGGAATTGCTGCACATCGACGTGAAGAAGAGCCGGAAAATACAGGAAGGCGACTGGCGAAGGCGGCCGCTCTCCCGCGAGGAAATCGAATACGCAGCCGACGACGTCCGGTACCTGCTGCGTCTCAAAGAATACATGGAGTCGAAGCTGGCCGAACTGGGGCGGAGCGGCTGGGTACGGGAAGAGTGCGAACTCCTCGAGCGTCTGAGGTATGAACCGAGGGATGAGGAGAAAGCCTTTCTCCGGGTGAAATTCGCGCGGCGGCTGGACGGGAGAGGGCTGGCTGTCCTGAAGAGCCTGTTTGCCTTCCGCGAAAAGGAAGCATTGCGGCGGAACAAACCCCCGCAGTACCTTTTACCGGATATCACGCTTACCCACCTGGCCGATAATCCCGATGCGGAACTGAGCACGGTGCCGGAACTGAACGAGCGGCGGCGGCAGCAGTACGAGCA
>CAYSQK010000268.1:0-2883 GCA_964433075.1 uncultured Dehalococcoidales bacterium | reverse complement strand
TGAACTGTCTTCAGGGAGCCGGAGATACCATGCCGACCATGGTAATCGCCATTGTTACGACGTGGGCAATAACCATGCCGCTTTCTTACTTCCTGCCGAAGTATACGGACTGGGGTATCGCGAGTATCCGATGGGCAATTTCCGCCAGTTCGGTTATCGGAGCTCTGGCAAACATAATCTATTTCCGTATGGGGAAGTGGAAGACTCGCCGGGTGTAAATAAAAGAAGAAGGGAGTACCCTGTACTCCCTTCTGATATGTCAGATATTCCGGTCAACGTCAGAGGCTCGCTAGTATTTCCCGTACTTTTTGACGGTTTCAATCATGGCTCTAACGTTTTCCGGCTTTGCGTAGTCCATGGCACTGCCGGGACCCAGGATAAGTCCCCCGTTTTTCCCGACTTCCCTGATGAGCTTTTTACAGTGCTCCTCGACGTCCTGAGGTGAGCCTGCCTGGAGAATCGTCGGCGGGACACCTCCCTGGATACACATGGTATCGCCGATTATCTGTTTGGCTCTGAAAACATCCGTCAGTTCACAGTGGAATACGACTTTGCCTTTTGGCATTTCCTTGAGATATTCAAGCCGTTTATCCCAGATACCTTCGAAGAACGGAGAAGCGATGCATCCGAGCTCGACGGTCGTCAGGATGGCTTTCTTGAGCGTCGGCCAGTAAAATTTTTCGAAATCTTTCACGGACATGAAACCGTCTGAACCCCGGTGGAGAGCCATGAACATCCGCCGCGGGTTGCCCCGTTCATCGGGCGTGAACGGCACCGCGGCTGCCAGCCGCCATTCGAATAACTTGTCACAGGCTTCCAGTATCTTATCAGGACACTGGAACATGTCCAGCATGGCGCCTTTCATACCCCTGAGGAAATCAGAAATCATGTCGAAAGGTGCTCCGCCGACACCGACCCCTCCGCCGCTGCTTCCCATAATCATTCCCGTGCCGCCGACATATTCCGGAGGAAATCCTAATTTCGTCATGCGCTCTGCAAAAGCATCTTCTTCTTTTTGAAGTCGTGCCTGTTCTTCATAAATTGACGCCAGTTTCTGTCCCAGTTCTCTGAATTCCGGCGAGCCGAACATTGAAACGATTGCCTGCATGCCGAGTCCTCCAATCATGTCTCTGAAAGCAGGTATCTTCGGCAGGGGAGCGAACATTCCGTAAACTCGCGGCAGATAGTAACGAATTACGAAATCGGACGGGTCATTCAGGAAGATATCGTACTCGCTTTGTTTCATGTATTCACCTTCGATGAACTGGTACGGGGTGTCAGGAGGCAGTGTTCCTCCCGGCCAGGCAGCATTCCTCGTTCCCATCATCTCCATAATCGTGCCGGAGTTGGCGAACATGGCGGCTCCTCCGGTATCAGCATCGAACTCGAGCGAGGTTACCAGGCTTGCCAGCCGGTACGTCGTGTGGTCATAGTACATCACTGAAAGCGGAACACCGGTGTATCGGCAGGCAAATACGGTGGTTTGAATCGTTACCGGTACCCTGTCCGGTATTTTTAACTGAGCAGCTTCAGCCTGACGCTGCTCTTTTTCACGATACAACTCGGCGAGACTTTTACCGTTCTTTTTTTCGATATCTTCTTTTGCCTTGACGGCGCGTTGCAATAAAGCTTCCTGTACGGAATTGGTCATCATTCACCTCTGCACATACTATATTCACGTGTAGTAATTGGGTATAGTCTAGCCGTACCTGAAAAACAAGTCAAGAACACAGCCATCCCGTTTCCTGGAAATTGAAGAGGGGGCATTGCTGCCCCCTCGGATTTACCTTCCCAGACTCGACTCACTTGCGGTTATTCAAACCGCCGCGAGCGGTTATTTTCCTGCTCCTCATACATAACGAGTCAAGTATGAGTTCCGCCTGCCCTGCCTCCGCAGGGCGCTAACAAGGAAATTTCCATGTTCCATAGAGTTCTTGAAGCCTCATTTCCGCACCTCCCTTTTCCGTTGGTACCACTGTGGGCCTCATATTCACTTTACCCTTGTTTATGGGTTTTTGTCAAGAGCAAAGTATAAAAAACATAATTAATCATAATAAAAAGTGACAAAAAATAAATAAATCGGTCGAATGGCATCCGCATCGTTAGCGGGGAAGGTTCTACCAGAGTCCGCCGTCGATGTTCAAGCACACACCCGTGATATAAGAAGCGGCATCGGAAGCGAGGAAGGCACACGCCCACCCGATATCCTCCGGCGTTCCCAGTCTCCGTAATGGAATCTTCGCTTCCCATGCTGCTTTTGTTGCCGGATCTTTAAAATTAGCGAACTCCATGCTGACCGGGTGGAGAATCTGCCCCGGAATGACGCAGTTGACACGAATGCCGTACGGCGCCATTGCCTGTGCCCATGACAGGGTAATGCTGTTCACACCGGCTTTGGCGGCTCCGTAAGCTGGCCCTTCCGGATAGGCGGTGATTACCGAACCTTTACTGGCGCTGGAAATGTTGATGATGCTTCCTTTTATGTTCCGTTCTCGCATGATTTTTGATGCTGTCTGGGTACCGAGGAAGGTGGTTTTCAGATTTTCTTTAAAAATTGAGTCCCATCCTTTTTCGTTAACATCGACGGTGTCCCATTGGGTGGGTGTCCCGACGTTGTTTACCCAGATATCGAATCTGCCGAATTCTTCGAGGGCTCTTTCAGCCACCATCGTCATCTGTTCGGCTTCCCGCGCGTCGAACGGCACGGCTATTGCCTGCCTGCCCAGGTGCCTGATTTCAGCGGCTGTCTGCTCGATCTGTTCTTTCGTTCTCGCCGTGACAACGATATCTGCTCCGGCTTCAGCCATGCAGAGGGCAATCCCCTTGCCGATGTCTCTTCCGCTGCCGGTAATGAGTGCCACCTTGTTTTCGAGGGAATATGGA
>CAYSQK010000267.1:0-2890 GCA_964433075.1 uncultured Dehalococcoidales bacterium | reverse complement strand
TCCATGCCGTCAATGATGTATCGTTCTCTATCGCAAAAGGAGAGATATTCGGGCTGCTCGGCCCGAATGGGGCCGGCAAGACGACCACCATACGGATGCTTTCTACCGTCCTGCATCCGGACAGCGGTCATATTTCAGTTGGCGGCCACGCTCTTAATACCGATGCGGACGGTATCCGGAGCATTATCGGCGTCTGCCCGCAGGAACTTGCCTTATATGAAGATTTAACCGCACTGGATAATATGGTTTTCTTCGGAAGAATGGCCGGGTTGAATCGGAAAGAATCCGTTGACCAGGCAATGAATATCCTGAAACTGATTGGGCTTGAAGAGAGGGCCAGAGGGAAAATAAGCAAATTTTCCGGCGGTATGAAACGGCGGGTGAATCTGGCAGTTTCTTTGATGGGGCATCCCGAACTTCTCTTTATGGACGAACCGACGGTTGGTGTCGACCCGCAATCGAGGAATAATATCTTCGAAAATATCCAGGGATTACGCAGCAGAGGCATGACGGTTCTCTACACCACGCATTACATGGACGAAGCTGATAAGCTGTGTGATAGGGTCGCGGTAATGGACGGCGGGAAAATCATCGCCATGGATACGCCTCGCCAGTTGAAGAGCCAGCTGGGTGACCCTGACCGTGTGACCCTCGAAGATGTTTTCCTGAATCTGACCGGACGGAGCTTGCGCGACTGATTTCTATGAAAAGAGTCTTCATTCTCGCCCTTCACGAAGTAAAGCTTTATTTTCAGGACAAAGCCGATTTGGCATTTGGTATCCTCTTGCCTGTTGTCATGTTTGGCTTGATGTACTTCGGGTTTAGCAGTGATACCGTTTTTAACGGCACCGCTGCTGTCGTTAATAATGATGAAAACGGGGCGTACGCCGCCGACCTGCTGGACCGATTAGAGAAAAATGCAGCCGTCACCGTTAAGCTGTATTCGGAAGAAGACGCTGTACGCCTCCTTGAACGGTCTGACCTGACTATGGTCATTTTCATCCCTGAGGAATTTTCTGATAAATGTGCCGCCGGACAACCTGCCGAACTGGTGATACGGCAGCGGGGTAACGGCAGTCAGGAAGGCCAGATTGTCGCCGGTATCGTCAATGGTATCATCAGTGATATTAATCTCGAATTGCAGGCACTGGACGTTGTCAGTTCGAATCTCGGTGAGACCGGAATAGACCGGGCGGTAATAGAAACAACGGTTCAAAAATATGTAGGAATCGAAAACAGTAGTCCGTCGGTTGCGGTCACCGAACGTTCGGTCGGCTCACGCCCGGATATGGTTTTTCAATTTCTGCCCGGCGTCGTGAATATGTTTGTCCTTTTCTCGATTTCGATGAGCGCCCGGGTGATTATCGAAGAAAAGAAACGCGGAACCCTCGAACGCCTGCTGACAACCCGGCTTTCGATTAGCGAAATGTTTGCCGGTAAAACGATATCCTTTATCGCCCGTGGATTCATTCAGACACTGATATTGCTCCTGCTCGCCTGGGCGGTGTTCGGTATGTTTACTCCTGCCTCGTTTGCCGAAGTCCTCGTTATTGCGCTGGTATTCGCCGCTTCTGCGACAAGTATCGGTATGGTTATCGCCACGATTGCCCGGACCGGTGACGGCGCTACCTGGATAGCGGTGTTTTTCACGATGGCCATGGTCATGCTCGGCGGTTCGTTTTTTGAAGTGAGCGAAGGGTCGATTCTGTATTCTTTGGGACGATTCTCTCTGGTAACGTATGCGAATGACGCCTTCCGTGCCGTTATTGCGGAAGGGACTCCGATTACTGAACTGGGACTTGAGCTCGGTATCATGGCGGCCGTCTTTGTTGTCGGTATGGTGCTCAGCCGTATCATGTTCAGAATAGTACCGGGAGGGAAGTAGAAACCGATGCCTCGGTTCAATTACATCTGGATTTTAACGTTGAAGGACTTGAAAAGGTTCGTCATGGATCGTGGTGCTATCGGGTTTTTCATTCTGTTTCCGATATTTTTCATGACGCTTTTCAGTTTTATGGGTGAAGGGAGTTCTGACTCGCGGTTATACTACTATCTTCTGACCCGTGAAGCGCCCGGCGGATTGAGCCATCAGATTATTGACGGAATGGTAACGGAAAACGAATCCGCCCTGGCTCCCGGCGCCCCCGTTATAGTTAAGCTTGATGATTACGAAGAATCGCTTCAAAAAGTAGAAGATGAAAAACTGGCCGGATTTCTCGCTTTTCCGGAGAACTTTACGGAAGATTTGTATGCCGGTAAAGGAACCGAAATAGAAGTTGTCTCGAACCCGGAAAACGTGAATATGCGGGCTGCTTTGAGCGGACTCGCTTCATCCATATCATCGCAGATTGGGGCTCATTACGTCATCGCCGGGTCAACCGTTGAATTGATGATTACCGGCGGTATTCTGTCACCGGCTGATACCGAAGAAATTCAGCAGGCGATTGCCGGCATGGTTAACAGCGGCGGAAGTTCCGGAAACAACCTGTCCGGTATATCGGTCACGGTTGAAAAAATCGGAGAAATAGAAGCCGAAAGCGGTATCAACTGGGCGCTGACCGGCTACCTTGTCATGTTTGTCTTCTTCGGTGCCGCCATGGGTACGGAAGCGATTGTCGCGGAACGTCAGAACCATACCCTCGAAAGGCTTCTTGCCGGTTCGGTAAAACGGAACGAAATCCTCGGCGGCATGTTTCTCGGCATAGCCCTGAAAGGCATTATCCAGGTCATTTTGTTCTGGCTGTTCGGTATTCTTGTTTTCAAAGCTGACCTCGGGTTAGCCCCCGGAGCCGTATTTCTCCTTTCTTTTATTTTTGTGATAACATCATCGGCTTTTGCAATCATGCTCGCCACCCTGGTAAAAACCCAGCGGAGTGCCGGTTCCGTGGGC
>CAYSQK010000266.1:0-2910 GCA_964433075.1 uncultured Dehalococcoidales bacterium | reverse complement strand
AACGAAAAAAGCCGAAAATGCCCTGCGGGAAAGCGAAGCCTTCAATGCGAGCCTCCTCAACGCGTCGCCGTTCCCGATAAACGTCATCAATCCGGACTTTTCCATCAGGTACGTCAACCCGGCGCTCGAAGCGTTGACCGGCTACTCTGCCGAAGAACTTATCGGGAAAACACCGCCCTATCCGTACTGGGAAAAAAACGCAGTCTTTCAGGGAGAAGCAGCAGACACTTTTTACACCAGTATGAATGAAGGCATAGCATTCCGGGAACGCCGGTTCATCAAGAAAAACGGGGAAGAACTGTGGGTCAGAATCACGAACACGCCGGTAAAAAACGGTGATACGGTCCAATACACGCTTTCAAACTGGCAGGACGTGACCGGAACACGGAAAGCCGAAGCAGCCCTCCGGGAAAGCGAAGAGCGTTACCGGACGCTCTTCGAGAATGCGCCTGTCGGCGTTGCTATCAGCGACGATACGTCTGTCCTCGATGCCAACCGTGTTCTACTCGAAATGCACGGGTACGACTCAAAAGAAGAATTCTGTAACGCCCCTTTCATACAGAAGTATTATAACCCCGGAGACCGCAGCCAGTGGGTTACTCTGATGAAAAAGTACGGCTACGTCAAAGACCTCGAAATGCTGCTCCTCCGGAAAGACGGGACATCCTTCTGGGCTTCCTTCAATTCGATTTCCCGGACTTCGACATCTTCCGGCACCCAGTATATCCTCGCCATGGACGATATCACCGAGCGAAAAACGGCCGAAATCGCCCTCCGGGACAGTGAGGACCGATACCGGACACTGGTCAACAACATCAACCTGGGCGTTTTCCGGAGCGCTTCCGGCATCGAGGGAAAATTTATCGAAGTCAACCGGGCAATGGAAACCATGACCGGGTATTCCCGTGACGAGCTTTTGAAGAGCGGCATCGGCTCACTCTACGAAAACCGGGAGGAACGAGAAAAACTGTATAACGACTACAAAGATGCAACCGGCCCGACAACGAGGGAAATCCGCATCAGGCGAAAAAACGGCAGCGTTATCCTGGTTTCAGATACGAAGGTCCCCGTCAGGGACGGGCAAGGCAAGGTGATGTACTTCGACGGCATACTCGAAGACCTTACCGAGCGCAAGAAAATCGAGGAGGAAAACCAGAAGATTGCCCGGCTTGAATCTGTCGGTATCCTTGCCGGAGGCATCGCGCACGATTTCAATAACCTCCTGATGGGAATCATGGGCAATATCTCGCTGGCAATGATGGACGTCGAAGGAAACACAGAGCTGGTAAAAAGTCTTCAGGCTGCCGAGAAAGCAACCGAACAGGCCAGCCATTTAACGCAGCAGCTGCTGACCTTCTCACGGGGAGGCGCGCCGGTTACGAAAACAATCGAAATTACCTCGCTCATCGAGGAGAGCGCCCGATTCGCCATGAGAGGTTCGGGCCACAAAATCGAATTTTCTCTCCCCGATACGCTCTGGCCGGTGGAGGCCGATGAGGGGCAGATAAACCAGGTTGTCACCAACCTCGTCATCAACGCCTGCGAAGCGATGCCGAACGGCGGCACGGTAACCGTACGGGCCGAAAATACCACAGTGGAAAGCAGTGAGAATTTGCTTCTGACGGCCGGCAGATACGTCACGTTCAGCGTTGAAGATACCGGTATCGGTATTCAGCATCAACACCTGAACAGACTTTTCGACCCCTACTTCACGACCAAGCACACCGGCAACGGGCTAGGGCTGGCAACCAGCTATGCCATCATCAGGAATCATCACGGACATATTACCGTGGAATCACAACCCGGACAAGGTACGATATTTACCATCTATATTCCTGCATCGGAGAAACCGGCTGAAGCCGTGATATCAGAGGGGGATGAGATGAAAAACATCCGGAAAAGCGGCGGAAAAATCCTCGTCATGGATGATGAGAAATACCTGAGAGAGGTTCTGGGAAGAATCCTTGAGAAACTCGGGTATACCCCGCACCTGACGGCGGACGGTGAGGCGGCCATCAAAGCGTATACCGAGGCGATGGAACAGGGAGAGCCGTTCGATGCCGTGATACTCGATTTGACGATTCCCGGCGGCATGGGCGGACTGGAAACGATTGCCAATCTCAGGCAGATTGACCCGGAGGTAAAAGCGATTATGTCAAGCGGATACGCCAGCGGGCCGGGAGCTTCCGATTTCCGGAAGCACGGCTTCAAAGCCAAGGCGAACAAGCCGTACACGGTTACCCGAATCAAAGACATTCTTGAAAAAGTTTTGACTGAAGAATAAGCAGGCTGTTTTACCGGTCTGAACCGTGTTTCAGGCTGAAGGTATTCCGGTACACCGGCATGCTTTTTCCGTATTTTTATTGATTTTTATGCCTGTTCCTGGTTACTCAGGTTGAAAAGCAGACGGTAACAGGTGTAAAATCCTTCTGACTGCTTTTTTGGTTCAAACACAACCGGGAACGCGGCATACAGCCGGAACCTGCTGGTCCCGGCTCTCAGAAATATTATCGGAGGAAAGCATGAAACGGATACTGGTACTACTTTTGGCCGTTGTCGTGACGGCAGGGTTACTTCTCTCAGGCTGCGGCGGCGGGACTGATAAACTTCAGGTCGCAACCGATGCCACGTGGCCGCCTTTTGAATATGTCGATACGGATTCCGGGAAAATAGTCGGGTTCGACATCGACCTGTTCACAGAAATTGCCAAAGAAGCCAATCTTGACATTGAATTCGTCAATGTCGAATGGGACCCGCTTCTGGCAGGCGTCGCCCAGGGCACCTATGACTGTGCCATTTCGTCCATCACCATCAAGGAAGACCGAAAGGCAGAGATGGATTTTTCAGACCCGTACTACATTGCCGGAGATCGGAAGAGCGTCGTGTAGGGAAAGAGTGTAGGATAGGGTG
>CAYSQK010000265.1:0-2911 GCA_964433075.1 uncultured Dehalococcoidales bacterium | reverse complement strand
TAAGCTGCCCGTTCGAAATAGTGATAAACAGCTAGTATGCTCTCTTCCGGGGATGACTTTCTTGTCTTTCCCCGAAATGCCCTGTCTTTGTATCCTCTTAGGTTAAAAATCGTTAACATCTTCACAATGAGACATATATCACATACATGCGCCATAGTACGGGTTAATATATCTTAACCTGAGTTTGTCCCGATGGTGGATGAGGGTGATAGTATGGTGAGATGGAATCTGAAAAGCTGCCCGCGATGCGGAAGCGATATGTATATCGAAAAAGATTTTGAAACCATCTACAAGAAGTGCCTGATGTGTTCGTATCAGATTGAGCTGGCCCGCGTCCCGGTGAAGCAGCCGGTCGGCGTTGGTAGTTTTGTCGAAGACGAAGACGAATTCGAAGAAGAATAAGGAATACGTGATAAAAGTCGCAGAGAAAATCCTCCGGTAAACGTACAATAAAATCAGGTGTGGGGTGGTGGAGGAAAAGAGAGTCCTTGAAAAAGGGCTCTCTTTTATTTTGTGCGAAAACCTTGTGATAAAAACGACCATTCTATAGAATAAAGGAGGAGATTGATTCATGGCATTTGAAAGACCTGACATAATACGGCCGCCCAGCGAAGCCCGGAGTTACTATCTGCCTTTGACATCGGGCTGCTCGAATAATACCTGTACCTTCTGCCAGTATTACGGCACGAAACTTTCTCTCAGGGGGCTCGAAGACGTCATTGCTGAAATCGATGCCCTGGCATTGTATGTCAAGCACCGGGTCAGGATTCCGGGAACGGCGGATATCGTCTACTGGCTTGCCGATGAATGGGACGGGAAAGGGATTTTTCTCCAGGACGCGGATGCTCTCGTCTACCCGTACGAGAATCTGAAAAAGGTCTGTGAGCATATCAACGAAAAACTACCGTTCGTCGAGCGGATTGCTGTCTACGCTACCGCGTCTGACGTCCTGAGACGAGCACCTGAAGAACTTGCAGAACTAAAGAGGCTGAAACTCGGTATTATCTACATGGGGCTTGAAAGCGGCGATGATGAAGTCCTGAAACGGGTCAGGAAAGGGATTGCCGCTGAAGAAATGATTCGGGCCGGAAAAATGATGAAAAACGCCGGTATACGTTCCTCCGTCATGGTTATTCTTGGGCTCGGCGGGTCTGAATTGAGCGAACGGCACGCCCGTGAAACCATCCGCGTCCTTAACGAAATGGACCCTGACTATGTCGGAGCGTTGACGCTCCTTTTCACTGAAGGGACGCCGATTGCCGACGATTACAAAAACGGACGGTTCCACCCGATATCGGAGTTCGAGTCGCTGAAAGAACTGCTGATTATGGTGGAGGGTTCTGACTTTACCGATTGTTTCTTCAGTTCGATGCACGCTTCGAACTACCTGCCGCTTCGCGGCCGACTCCCGGCTGAAAAAGAAAGGATGATTCGGCAACTGAAAACCGTTATCGAAAAAGCCGACCAGACCCTGCTTCGTCCTGAATCATACCGCAGGTTGTAACCGTTATCCATGAAAACCAGTGACTTCGATTATGATTTACCCCAGGAACTGATTGCCCAGGTTCCCCTCGAAACGAGAAATCGCTCCCGGCTGCTCGTGCTGAATCGGGACAGCGGTACGCTCGAACATCGGCAGTTTTCTGATGTCCCCGAATACCTTCGCGAAGGCGATGTCCTGGTCTTCAACAACAGCCGGGTTATTCCTGCCCGTCTGAAGGGCGTGCGCGCCGGCACCGGCGGCAAGGTTGAAATTCTCCTGCTGCGCCGACTCGGGGACGGGTTGTGGCAGACCCTCGTCAAACCGGGAAAGCGGATACGGAACGGGGCGGTCGTAGAATTAACCGGAGACTCCGGTAGCGTTGTGACCGCTGAAGCCGTTGAGGAAGCCGAAGGCGGTACCCGTATCATGCGCTTTTCGGATGAAAAACGGCTCTTCGGCCTCGGTGAGATTCCGCTGCCTCCCTATATCCATGAACCGCTGAAAAACCCGGAAAGATATCAGACGGTCTATGCGAAACCGGAAGGAAGCGCTGCCGCTCCGACAGCCGGGCTTCATTTTACCGATGACCTCCTCGCTTCCATCAGGGAAAAAGGGGTGACCTGTCTCTTTACCACGCTCCATATCGGGCTCGATACCTTCCGGCCGGTCAAGGAGGAAGACCCGGCCGAACACGAGATTCACCGCGAATACGGATATCTCGATGAATACACCGCGAAAACAATCGGAGAAGCCAAGCGGGAAAACCGCCGGGTCATATGCGTCGGTACCACCAGCGTCCGTATGGTCGAAGCCGCCGCGAACAAAGCGGTAGACGGGATTATCGGGCCGTTCGAAGGCTGGGTCGATCTCTTTATCCTGCCGGGGTACCGGTTCAGGATTGCCGATGCCATGATAACGAATTTCCACCTGCCGAAATCTACTCTCATCATGATGGTCTCCGCCTTCGCCGGTCAGCAGAATATCAAAAATGCCTACGCGGAAG
Source organism: uncultured Dehalococcoidales bacterium (assembly GCA_964433075.1). Classification (GTDB taxonomy): domain Bacteria; phylum Chloroflexota; class Dehalococcoidia; order Dehalococcoidales; family UBA2162; genus MGML01. The sequence continues at coordinate 425 of CAYSQK010000265.1, read as the reverse complement.
CCGTCGAACAGAAATACCGCTTCTACAGCTTCGGCGACGCAATGCTGATACGGTAAATTCGCTCCATCCCTTCTGTCCGACCTGTCTGACCTGTCTGACTCGTCCGACTCTCCAAACTGTCTACTGAAAACCGTTCTCTTTCCCCGTCATTTCCCTACCCCCCATTGTCATCCTCGCCCCCCCATTGTCATTCCCCTGCATAGGGGAATCTTACATCCTCGTCTGCATACCTGTTCTCCATCAAAACAAGCCTTTCGTCATCAATCCTCCTCCTCGCGTCATTTCGAGCCATGCGTCCACAGCCGAACTGGTTCATCCCGTATCAGCGAAGCGCAATCGGGACGCGGCAATCCTCCCCTTCGCGTCATTGCGAGCCGAGGCACTCAACCTGAAGGCTGCCGCATGGGATCAATGAACCGGCGTGA
>CAYSQK010000264.1:0-2926 GCA_964433075.1 uncultured Dehalococcoidales bacterium | reverse complement strand
GGCTGAACTTGTTGTAATCGACGATGGCAATCAGGTTATCGAGCTTGAACTTGTTTGCAAACATGGCCGCTTCCCATACCTGGCCTTCATTGCATTCGCCGTCGCCGAGGATGCAGAAAACACGGTAGAGCGGATTATAGATTGTCTTGAAACGGGGTAAAAACTGGGGGATGCTTGATTCGGGTGGGTGAGCCGTCGTTTTCAGTTTTTCCGAAAGCGCCAGACCGGCCGCGAAAGACAGCCCCTGTCCGAGTGAACCGCCGGAGTAATCGATGCCCGGGGTCGCCCACCGGTCGGCATGACCCTGGAACGGCTCTTTGTAATCGTTATACCCCTTGAGCGCTTCACGGGAGACATAGCCCAGTTCCGGCAATACCGAGTAGATGGCTTCGCAGCAGTGGGCTTTCGAAAGAATCATCCTGTCCCGCTCCGGCCAGTCATAATCGGTCGGATGCAGTCTCAGATGATGGAAATACAACGCAATGATGATTTCAAGCATCGACATCGAACCGCCGGTGTGTCCGGACATGCTGCAGTCGAGCAGTTCGAACATGTTGTTGAGGACTTTTTCATATTTTTGATTCAAACGCTGAATCAGCTTTTCGTCGGCTGCCATGTCTTCCTCCCTTTCTTTTCGATTTTCACGCTTTTCAGCGTCAGTTTTTGCCCGCACTCGGGACAGGTATTGTTGTAATAACCAAGTACGGTTTTTTCCGAAGGGATTGCTCTCATATAGAGCCTGCGGTCAATCTCTTCGCCGAAATACAGCAGCATGCCGCACTTCGAACAATGTATCTGCTCCGTCATTCGTTTCCTCCTTTATGTGTATCTTGACGAAATTCACCGTCAACAGGAATTCCGAATTATCCAAAAATCTTACATCTTCAGCATGACCTTGACGCCCTTACCCGCCTTATGGTCGGCAAATGCCTTGACCACGTCATCGACCGGATACACGGTGATGAGCGGTTTCAGGTTCAGTTTCGGCAGCATGGCGGCCGCCCGGATAAACGAGTACGGCGAAACCAGGACTGACTTTATCGTCAGCTCATGCTGGTACATGTAGAAAGCATTGACGCCTATCTCCATGTCGCGGGGATATACGGCGCACCAGAGAATCAGTCCGCACTGGTCGGCCAGGTAGACCATCTCTTTGGCAACCGAGGGTATGCCGCTCGCTTCCATGCAGAGATTGAACCCCCGCCCGTCCGTCAGCTTCATCGCCGCTTCTTTCAGGTTATCGTGGAGAGGGTCGACAACCACGTCCGCGCCCATTTCGAAGGCAATTTTCCGCTTCGATTCCACCGGTTCGGATACCATCACCTTTGAAGCGCCTGACTTCAAGGCAAACTGGAGGAGAAGCTGTCCGATAGTGCCGCCGCCGGTAATCAGGACGGTATCCCCTATCTTCATGCCGGCAATGTCCATCATGTGCACCGCCACCGCGACCGGTTCGACGAATGCCGCTACATCGAGCGGGGTGTCGTCAGGGAGCGGGAAAACGGTATTTTCCTTGTATACCGCGTATTCTGCCATGGCCCCGGAATTAGGCGTCAGATTAACGCAGAAATGCTCCATCCGGTTGTTGCAGTAGTAGCAGGCGCCGCAGGAGCTTCTGAAATTCATGGCCACCTTCTGGCCGATGTGAAAATCGCCTTTTATCTGACTGCCGATTGCCACAATGGTTCCCGCCGCTTCATGCCCGATGATATTCGGACCGGGCTTCCATTCGGGCGGCATGAAACGGCCTTCGACGATTTCCGGGTCGGTGCCGCAGATGCCTGAATAGGCAACCTTCACTTTTATCTGGTCGGGAGCCATCTCCGGCTCGGGAACGTCCTGCACCTCGAGTTTGTGCGGTTCCAGTAACATGACTGCTTTCATGGGGTCGATACCTCCTTCATTCGTGTATATTACGTATGGCGAATTTGTATTAATCGATTCTGCATTGAACTGACAAGAGGTGGTTCGGGCGGGTAAAACCGGATAAATTATGAACGAGGCTTCTCCGGTTTGTCAATATGAACAACGGTTATTGACTTGCGCTCATTTCTCGACTACAGTTAATTCGGGTTAAGTAAACCGGGTGACTGCCCTGATTCGTTCGGGGAGGAAAGTCCGAGCTCCACCGGGCAGGATGCTGGATAACGTCCAGGAGGGGCGACCCTACGGAAAGTGCCACAGAAACATACCGTCCCGATGAACCTCCGGGTGAATCGGGATAAGGGTGAAATGGTGAGGTAAGAGCTCACCGGCAGTCGGGTGACCGGCTGGCCGGGAAAACCCCATCCGGAGCAAGACCAAATAGGGGAATGGAGAGCGCCCGGCTCAGTTCCCGGGTTGGTCGCATGACCCCGATGGTAACATCGGGGCTAGATAGATGGTCACCGTCCCGATTGTATCGGGATACAGAACTCGGCTTACAGGTTTACTTAACCCTCTTTTAAGCCTGTCGAAACCGGCGGATGCAGCCTCAAACGCTGGTCGGTAATAAGCTCCACGGTGATATCCGTGCCCTTACCCGGCCTTGTTTTTACCTTCAAATCGCCCCCGATAAGCCTGACTCGCTCCTGCATACCGGCCAGGCCCAGTTTACCCTGACGGGCCAGGCCGCCGATGGCTTTCGGCGCTTCGAACCCGCGGCCGTTATCGCTGATAACGATTCTCACCGTTATTGTCGTAAATTCGATATGGACATTCACCCGTGTCGCTCCCGAATGCCGGGCGGCATTCCTCAGCGCTTCCTGGGTTACCCGGAACAAAATCAGTTCTTCATGCTCGGCAAGACGCCTCTTCTCACCCGTCGAAATGATGTTGATTTCCATCCCGGAATAATTACGTACCTCATTTGCCAGCCATTCGAGAGCCGGTTCGAGAGATCGGAAGAGCGTCGTGTAGGGAAAGAGTGTAGGGTGGGGGGGGGGGG
>CAYSQK010000263.1:0-2928 GCA_964433075.1 uncultured Dehalococcoidales bacterium | reverse complement strand
GCATATATCAATTATATCATACCGGGGAGAGTTTTCAGTGAACAGTTTACAGTAGGAACGAGGGAGTCGGACGGGTCTGACTGGTTGGACGAGTCGGACGGATTCCCTGGATTGCCGCGCCTGCTGTTGACGCATGGCTCGCAATGACGCGGGAAGGGAACGGTTGACAGTTACGGGAAACAAAAGGGGGGATACTGCGCGAGTATCCCCCACTGGTTACCATTGCTGTTTAATGACGGGTTACGATTTTTTCTCGGGCTGGACGAGGACTTCGTCAACGATGCCGTATTCGAGCGCCTGTTTCGGGTCGAGGTAGAAGTCACGGTCGATATCTCTCGTCACTTTTTCCGGGTCCTGTTTGGTGTGTTTGATGATAATGTCCTTGATGATATCCTGCTGCCGCGAAATCTCGCGGGCGGCAATCTGGATATCCGACGCCTGTCCCTGAGCTCCACCGCTCGCCTGGTGCATCAGAATCGTCGAATTGGGCAACGCATAGCGTTTCCCGGCCGCACCGGCACAGAGGAGGACCATGGCCATGCTGGCAGCCATACCGACGCAGATGGTCGAGACGTCAGGCCGGATGAACTGCATGGTATCGTAGATGGCCAGGCCGGAACTGATGACGCCGCCGGGGCTCTGGATGTAAAGACTGATATCTTTATCCGGGTCCTCACGGTCGAGGTAGAGCAGCTGAGCGATAACCGCATTCGCCACAGCGTCGTTAATCGGCGTAAAGAGCATGATAATTCTTTCTTTCAGCAACAAGGAGTAGATATCCCAATACCTGTCTCCTCTGGGACTGCTTTCAAGTACTCCGGGTATGACATTCATCGGATCGAATTTCATTCTGTTTCCTCCTTTTTCTTTTTCCTGGCTTTGGCGGGTTTGGTTTTAGCTTCGTCTTCCGTTTCATCAGCCGGTTTTTCTTCGTTCGAGGCTTCAGAGAGTTCCGCCTTCTTTTCGACGGCGGCATACTCAGTCAGTTTTTCGACTGTTTTTCTCGTCAATATCGTCCGGGAAATGGATTCACGCATCTGCGGCTCATTGAGGAACTTGACGAGTTCTTCCTTCTTTTCGTTCGAGTTCTTCGTCATCTCTTCGATTTCGGCGTCAATCTCCGCATCGGTGACTTCGATTTTTTCATCATCCGCAACTTTCCCCAAAACGAGCGAATGGATGACCCGATGTTCCGCGGAGGGTTTCAGGTCTTCACGAAGCTGTTCCTCTGTCTTGTTGGCCGATTTCAGGTAATCTTCGAGCGACTGATTGCCTCTCTGAAACTGCTGGTTGAGGATGCGATTCGTCTCCGAGACAACCATTATCGGAGGGAATTCCACCTTCGAAATATCGGCCAGCGAGTGAATCACTTCTTCTTCAAAATTGGCTTTCACCTGCTGTTCGGCCCGGTCTTTCATATCCTTGTAAATCCGGTCTTTCAGCTCCTGGAGATTCTCGAACTCGGTACTGACCGTCTTGGCGAATTCGTCCGAGACCTCAGGCAGCACTTCCTGTTTTATCTCAACTGCCTTGACGGTGAAGACGATGTGTTTACCGGCCAGTTCTTCATCGCTGAAATCGGCGGGATAATCCATACCGATTTCTTTTTCTTCCCCGGGTTTCAGACCGACGAGTTGTTCAGAAAATCCGGGCAGCGGGAAGGTTTGCCCTTCAACCACCTGATACTGGGCTGCTTTCTGATTCAGCATTTCCTTCTCATCGACAACCCCGACGACATCCATGACGAGAAGGTCATTGAACTCCACGGCGCGGTCTTCGACCGGTTCCCAGGTTGCCCACTGATGCCTGAGCTGGTCCATTACCGCATCGATTTTTTCATCGGTAATGTCAACCTTCTCCATTTCGACTTTCAGGCTCTTGTAATCGCCGAGTTCGACGACCGGCCTCAACGGAACAGTCGCTTTCAGCACCATGGGGTCGAGTTTTTCGATTTCGAATTCCGGCTGGGCAATGGCTTCAATTTTGTGCTCTTCCACGGCTTTTTCGTATACTTTCGGGAGCATGTCATTGACGGCTTCTTCAAGAAGACTTTCCCGTCCGAGATACCGTTCAAAAATATTGCGCGGCGCTTTCCCTTTTCGAAATCCCGGAATCCTGGTCTTTTTGACCAGTTCTTTGTAGGCAGCCTCCATGGACTCCTCTACTTCTTCCGGTTCCACCTCAATAGTCAGATACATCTGCCTATTTTCGGTCTTGTCATTGGTGATTTTCATTATTCCTCCAGCACCTTTAAATGTAGTTCTGTCAACTGTTCATGCGCAACCGGCGACGGAGCCTCTAACGTAAGGTCAGCGGCAGCCTGGTTTTTGGGGAAAGCGATGACTTCCCTAATCGTATCTTCTCCAGCCAGAAGCATGACAACGCGGTCGATACCCGGAGCGATACCGCCGTGAGGCGGTGCGCCGTAATCGAAGGCCCTTATCAAAGGACCGAAACGCTCGTTAATATCGTTATCCGTATATTCGAGAATCCTGAATATCTCTTTCTGAATATCGGGGCGGTGATTTCGTATACTTCCGCTGGCGGTCTCATACCCGTTGCAGACAAGGTCGTACTGACGGCCAAGCACTTTCAGGGGGTCGGTCTTCAAAAGCGGAATATCTTCTTCCCGGGGAGCGCTGAACGGATTGTGCATCGAATCGATACGCTTCGTCGTCTCGTTTATCTCGAACAGCGGGAAATCGGTAACAAAGGCAAAGGCAAAAAGGTCGTCCGGAATGAGGCTCAGGCGTCTCGCCATCTCGCCGCGCAGGGCACTCAAAACAGAATGAACGGTCTTCGTATCACCGGCAGCAATCAGGATAAGGTCGCCGGGCGAGGCTTTCATGCGCCGGACGAGCGCCTGCACCTGGGGCAGCGTCAAGATCGGAAGAGCGTCGTGTAGGGAAAGAGTGTAGGATAGGGTGT
>CAYSQK010000262.1:0-2943 GCA_964433075.1 uncultured Dehalococcoidales bacterium | reverse complement strand
TCTTCCCGATGGTGACCGGAATCGCCGCTGTATCGGGGCTCGACCCTCGTCCCCTGACGCTGCTGGTAGCGGTTTCGACCGCTATTTCGTTTATCCTGCCGACCCATCAGGTGAATGCCCTGTACAAAACACCCGGCGGCTACAGCAATCGTGACTATATCAGAGCCGGCAGCGGCTTGACGATTGTCGCGACACTCGTTCTGGTGAGCCTGATATATTTTGTGTATCTGTAATACGCCGGCGCGGCGGCGCCGGTAATTGAAAAAAAGAGGAGGAACCATGCTGGTAAAACACTACTTTCTGGAAAAAATTGCTCACAGTTCTTATATTCTGGCCGGGTCGAAAACATGCGCTGTTATTGACCCGAGGCGTGATGTAGATTTGTACATCAATGAGGCGCGGGCGCTCGGCGTCGAGATAACCCATATCTTTGAAACGCATCTGCATGCCGACTTTGTTTCGGGGCACATGGATCTGGCGGCGAAAACCGGCGCGAAAATCTATGCTCCGAAGTCGGGGAACTGCACATTCGACCATGTTGCTCTTTCGGAAGGGGATACCATTCAACTGGAAGACATGCGTCTGGATGTCCTTGAGACCCCCGGGCATACGCCGGAACATATCACCTATGTTGTCACGGATACTTCCCGGAGCGATGCTCCAATCGGCGCTTTCGTCGGCGATACTCTCTTTGTCGGCGATGTCGGCCGTCCTGACCTCTTTCCGGATATCGCCGAAGAGCTTGCCGGGAAACTCTTCAACAGCCTTCACGAGAAAATTCTGAAACTGCCTGATTACTGCGAGGTGTATCCTGCCCACGGCGCCGGGTCGCTCTGCGGCCGCTCGATGGGCGCGAAATGGACTTCGACCATTGGATATGAAAAACGGTTCAATCCCAGTCTACAAATTAAGGACAAAAAGGAGTTTATCCATTCGCTGACCTCGAATATGCCGCCGGCGCCTGACCACTTCAGCCGGTGCAGCGATATTAACCGTCAGGGACCGGTCAAACTCTCTGAACTTCCTGTTCTGGAAGAACTGAATCCGGCTGATTTCTTTCAGCGAATGAAGGATACCGGCGGTTCGATACTTGACGTCCGTCACTATGCAGCCTTTGCCGGATTTCATATTCCGGGCTCATGGCATTTGGACCTCAGGGGTAATTTTCCCACCTTCGCCGGCTGGGTTTTACCGGTTGACCGGGATGTGCTGCTGGTGGCAGACAGCTATCCGGATGCGCTTACCGCATCGTTGTGGGCTCACCGGGTAGGGGTCGACCGCATAACTGCCTGCCTCAGCGGCGGGGTTACCAACTGGGCAACTGCCGGATACCAGATAGACCATCTTCATATTATCTCAACGGAAAATCTGTATCGGCGTATCAGTGAAGGTTCTGACCCGCTGACGCTCGTTGATGTCAGGACCCCTCTGGAATATGCCGATACCCATATCGAAGGCGCCGTCAATATCCCCTCGCCTGATTTACGGACCCGTTACCAGGAAATACACCCGGACAAGCCGGTCTATCTTATTTGCAGTACCGGGAATCGTTCCAGTCTTGCTGCAAGTATTCTGAAACAGCGTGGTTTTAAGGAAATATACAATGTTGCCGGCGGCATGACAGGATACAGTGCGGCCGGTCATATTAAAGAGTGTAACGTGTGCATTAACCCGCACGGACCCCGTATATCTGATTTTCACCGGTAAAATACATACAGGAGAAAAAGTAGCATGAACTGGCTGACGGATGCATTGTGGTCTCCCTACGTGGTCGGCGCCGGTATCGGCCTGCTGAGCTGGGTTACCTGGCTTGTCTCGAATGAATCGCTCGGCACGTCGACAACCTATGTCAGGCTTGCCGGCATGGTTGAAAAGGTATTCAGGGGAACAAAGGCCGAACAAAAACTTTACTATCAGGAGACGAAACCGAAACTGGACTGGCAGATGATGCTCGTTATCGGCATCGTCATCGGTGCCCTCATTTCCTCTCTGATATCGGGCGATTTCTCCTGGCAGTGGACTCACCCGATATGGGAAGGCTCGTTCGGTACGAATATCGTCGTTCGCCTTGTCGTCGCTTTCGCCGGCGGTATTTTTCTCGGTCTCGGGTCCCGCTGGGCTGACGGCTGCACGAGCGGGCACGGCATCAGCGGTACCATGCAGTTAGCCGTTTCGGGTTGGGTATCCGCTGTCTTCTTCTTTGTCGGCGGTATCTTGACCGCCCAGTTGATGTTTAACGTCATACCGTAGGGGATGAAAGGAATTAACCGATGCGTAACAACAAATACAAACTTGTCTGGGGACTGGTATTCGGTATCATCTTCGGTTTCCTCCTCCATAAAGGCGGGGCGACGAAGTATGACGTGATTATCAGCCAGCTGCTGTTGACGGATTTCACCGTCCTGAAAATCATGCTCTCGGCGGTTGTGGTCGGGATGATTGGCGTCTTTCTCATGCAGCATCTTGGGTGGATTACCCTCCGCCCGAAAGCCGGGTCGGTGGGCAGGAATATCATCGGCGGGCTGATTTTCGGGGTCGGGTTTGCCCTGCTCGGGTTTTGCCCCGGAACCATTGCCGGAGCAATCGGAAACGGCGCTCTCGACGCTCTGGCTGCCGGCCTGATTGGTATCATCGTCGGTTCCGGCCTGTTTGCGGCGCTCTACCCGCGGCTGAAAGAAGGCATTCTTGCGAAGGGGAATTACGGAAACATCACCCTGCCGCAGGTCCTGAAAGTGAACAACTGGGTTGTCATTCTGCCGCTTTCGGCAGTGATAATCGGGTTGTTCGTTCTGCTGGAATCAGCCGGTCTCTAACCTTTTCGGTCGGATTCGGCTTTTGTCAGGGTTTTTATCGAAAGGATATGGATGGTGACGCCGGCGAGCACCACTCCGAGCACAGATCGGAAGAGCGTCGTGTAGGGAAAGAGTGTAGGATAGGGTGGTG
>CAYSQK010000261.1:0-2976 GCA_964433075.1 uncultured Dehalococcoidales bacterium | reverse complement strand
AGGGTCGGTGCTCGAGACGATACCTGAGGAACGAATCTGAAAGCTGTATTCCAGCAGAGCCTGGTAACTTCCGCATAGCTTATCGGGAGTGAAATTTCGGTCGTTTCGAAAAGAATTCTGAAAAAATTGACCATGTTGTGTTCAATCATCGATTCGTTTTTTACTTTTTCCAGTTCGGTATTCAGCCTGTCACCGGCTGCCCGGAGTTTCTCAGAGGTGAGTCCGTGGTTGTTTACCGCCAGTTTCAGTAATTTTTCATTAAACGGCATCCAGTCGAAATAGACATTGTGAATAACGGTTTCTCCAATCTCGAAAATAACACCGAGGGGTTTACTTCTTTTCATAGGATGTTTTCTTTTCCGATACAAGCGCTTCATTGAGAGCAGAGTTTTGTTTCAGCAGGGTGAGCAGGTCATGGATTTCCTGGTACGGGGGTGATTGCCCTTTCAGCCGTTCGATTATCCACATCCGGGCGAGGGTAGTCGGCCCGATTCCCCTATCTTTTGCTTCATGTCTCAGTTTTTCCCACACATCGGCAGGGAGACGGATGGGTATTACCTTGTCGAGAGGTTTTTTCACCGAAAGTTCAACGATTTCATCGGTGTCATTCCAGGCATCACCCTTTTCGATATTTCTGATTTCTTTTTCCTGATTATTCATGTTGTTTTCCTGTACAGGTGCTTTTCTGTCTCCGTCATCTCTCTGGCGGTGACTACTTTCCAGTCACCATTCTGTTTATCTGCCAGCACGACAAGTAAATACCTGCCGGCATAGGATTGTCCGAATATTTTATATAGTCCCTCTTTTCCTTTACGAACATGGTGTCTTTCAGACAAACAAACTTCTTCCGCTTCGTTAAATTGTACATTGTGAACAGTTTCTATCTTCTCAAGAATATGGTCATCGATTTCAAGTGTTTCTATAAATAACATGGTACCACGTTCTTTCTTGTATTGTATACATATTGTATACGAATGTCAATACCGATTTTCTGCTCCGGATTATAACTGCATAGAAACGGGTGAGTGGATAGTATAACATGCGAAGATGAATACCTGATGATTGACATCACAAATTGTAATATCCCTATATTGTTGTCAATCGACTTTTTCTTCTCTTTTCCGGAATCCTATCGGGCGCTTTTTTGTTTCCGGAGGTATCATCAGCCGCCGGATAGCTTCGAATACTTCTTGAAATTGAGTGTCATATTTTTCTTCAAGTGTTTCCAGCTTCCGAGCAAGTTCTTCATGGGAAGCAAGCATTGCACGCAATCGTATAAATGTTCTCATGATTTCGATGTTTACCTGAACAGCCCGTTGACTGCGAAGGACACTCGAGAGCATGGCAACCCCCTGTTCGGTAAATGCGTACGGCGGGTACCGGCGGCCTCCCCAACTACTTGAGGTCACAGACTGTGATCTCAAGATTTCAAATTCATCGCTGCTGAGCTGAAACATGAAGTCTTCCGGGAATCGTTCGATATTTCGCTTTACTGCCTGAACCAGGACGCGCGTTTTTACTTCATATAACACTGCAAGGTCGTTATCAAGTATGACCTTTTGACTCCGTATCAGAAGGATTGTCTTTTCAATTCGTTCAACAGGAACAAACGATTTACCGGTCATTTTAAAACTCCAAAACAATAAACAGCGATTGTTAATTCTGTTATGAGTAATTATACGCACAAGAGCATAAAGATACAAAGTAATTTCAAGAAAATATCATAAACAAAGCATAAAATCACAATGAGACGTTGATGAAAACATTACTTAACCTGGTTTCTCGTTTATGATACAGGACAGGTTTCGACGGGATGGTAACTTAAAATATAGTTACTGACTACTGAAAACCAATCGTATTATCGATATACCTGAGTGAGAAATTAAGATATTGATGAAAATGCTTTTTCCAGAATTTTCCGCCGTAGTAGTTCGCCGTTTCATTCTCGACGAACAGCCGTTGATAGTCTTTTTTTCGCGACCATTGTACGGCATACTGCAACAGAGCTTCTCCAATACCCTGTCTCCGTAGTGAGGGTTGCACGAAAGCATCTTTTATCTGAACCGTACCGGTGTTCTGCAGTAGAAATCCTTCACCGTCAAGTGCTGACGTACCGACAATAAAATATCCGCGAGGGATACTGTTTTCGTAGAAAACGAGGAATGCATCTCCTGCTTCTGAGTGTTTCCTAATGTCAGCTTCGGCAGCGTTGATAGTGTCTTTTTTCGAAATGAATATCGGCGACTCCGGATAATACCGCATGTGTTCGATATGTAAATTCACCAGTTTTCTGAAATCCGTCTCCTCAATAATCTCAGTATCACCCGATTTGATAACATCAGATAAATCCCTGAGACTTTCGGCAAGAAATGCCCCATATCCAAGCTGATAGAGCGTCTCCCTCAGTATCCGGTCATGAACAAAATGGCTGATGATATGAATGTGCCTGCCGTTTCCAACCCAGGTACCGGCCAGATGCATATACTTCAACCGATATAATTCGTCTTTGTCCTCGGTTACCGAAGCATGGCAGTACTCCGGGACCAGCACCGCATTCTGCCCTTTGAAAGGGAACAATAAACCTGACACCATGAAGGCAATCGGTTTACCTTCAACCAAAATAACCACTCCGGGGTTCCCCACCAGGTTTTTCAGGCAAGTAAGAATCCATCCGGAATTTCTGACGGCTTTGTCAGGCAATAAAGGGCTTTGTTTTTGTTCTTCCCGATATGCATCCGCGAACAAGCCGACTGCAGAATCAAGATATTCCTCTTTGAAGGGGGATATCTGGTATTTCATTTTTTCAGTTCTTCGGCGAGGCGGGAGGCGTACTGGTCGGTCATGCCGGCAATATAGTCGGTGACACGCTGCTGAGGGTCGGTGCTGTACCGGGACAATTCTTCGGGGAGTCTGTCGGGATTTTCGGTGAAGTACCGGTACAAAAACCGGAGGGTATTCCGGGCATTTTCGGTTTCG
>CAYSQK010000260.1:0-2990 GCA_964433075.1 uncultured Dehalococcoidales bacterium | reverse complement strand
GAGATAATGAGCGGTGACTGGAGTTCAGACGTGTGCTCTTCCGATCTTGGCAGCTCTGATGCTTCGTCCTGTATACAGGACATCGTCAACCAGAATGACAGTTTTGTTTTCGATATTCAGGGGTATGCTGGTGCGATTTGTGTCGGCAGGACGGTCTTTTTCCGTAACATCATCCCGGTAGGCACTGATATCGAGAGTACCCGTTTGTACGACTGTTTCCGAAAAAGTATCGAGGAGGTTGGACAATCGTTGTGCGAGAGGAACGCCCCTTGTATGCATTCCGATAACGACACAGTTTTCAACGGAACGGTTACGCTCGATTATTTCATGGGCAATGCGGGCTAAACTTCGAGCGATATCCTGACCGGTTAACACTGTAACAACGGACATAAAAAAAACCTCTTGCCGGTCCAGCAAGAGGTTACCTGCACAACTGCTTCTACGCAACCCTTGCTAGCCTCTCCGGACTATCTTAAAGGTCGAGTTCTTCTATTTCTTCCGGATTATACCACGTACCTCCTGTCCATGCAAAAAAAAGAGGGCGGCATGCCCTCTTTTTATCTGAAACCATATACCCCGTTTAATAGGTAAACAGGTCAATTCCTCCCATAACGTGAACGTCCTGTCCGGTCACATACCCGGCTTTATCGGAGACAAGGAATGCTACCATATTGGCAACATCTTCCGGTTCGCCGAATCGCCTCATGGCAATTCTGGCCTTTATTCGTTCGAAACCTTCACCGTCTTCTCCGGGCTGGCCTGTCGCCACCACGCCCAGTGTTACCGCATTCGCCGTAATACCTTTTCTGGCACCTTCAAGGGCGGCCGTTTTCGCAATAGCGATAACGCCGGCTTTTGCGGCTGAATAATTGACCTGCCCGAATCCGCCCATGACGCCGGCAATCGAAGAAATATTGATAATGCGGCCAAAATTCTTCTCGACCATGGTGTTCCAAACTTCCCGTATCCAGAAATAACAGCCGTCCAGATTCACCCGAATCATATTTTCCCAGTCTTTCAGCTCCATCTTTTCGATTCTGCCGAAAGGACCCATCAGCGCGGCGTTATTGACCAGGATATCTATCGTCCCCATTTCCGCATTGATTTTTTCGACGGCTTCTTTTACCTGTTCCGGTTTACTCTGGTCGACTTTCAAGGCAATGGCTTTCACTCCGGTGGCCTGAGTAATGCCTTTGGCGATTTCTTCGGCACCGGCAACATTGATGTCAACGCAGACTATGTTTGCACCTTCACCTGCCAGTTTCAAGGCGATTGTTTCACCCATGGCTTTTTTCCGTCCTGTACCTGTGACGATGGCTACTTTACCTTTTAATCCTAAATCCATAATTCACCTTCCTTTTACAGAGTAATCGGTATTCTGTTTATTCTTTATTTGACCATTAATGCAAGCCAATTCTACACTGTGATTTTTCATGAAGTCAATAAATCCCGATTTTGCCTCAAATGGCTTTCTGCTTCATGTTTTCCTTGACAGAACGTATTTCACATCATAGAATTCAGACAACTTTTTCTTCCGTTATTCCATGCCGAGGCAGGTGAATGATACCACAACAACTGATTGAACATATCGGGAAACCTCTATGCAAAACTGTTTTCCCGGTAGAGCGAGAGTCGATAAAAAGGTTTGCCGATGCCGTCGGCGACAATAATCCTCTCTATTACGATGAACCGTATGCCCGTTCATCGCCCTATCGAACCATCATCGCGCCTCCGGGATTTATCTCTTCTCCCTGGTACTGGGGAGACCGTTCGAATAGCAACGACCAAAAAATAAAAGGTATCGGCGGCATTATTCAGGCGCTTATCGATGCCGGTTATTCACAAACAATCGACAGCAGCATAGAGTACACCTTCTTTCAACCGGTGAAAGCCGGTGATACCATTACGGCAGAATTCAGAGTACGGGACATCGTCGAACGAGGGAAAGACGGTGAAAAGGCCGTATTCCTGTTTACAGAAACCAACTATTACAACCAGGAAAAAACCCTGGTTGCTGTTTCGAGGATGACGACAACACATCGTTAAACGGAGGGCCCGTTGAACAGACAACTCTACTGGGAAGATATTGAAAACGATACGGAAATCCCGCCGTTACCGAAAATAGCGACGACCATGATGCTGGTCAAGTGGGCCGGCGCCAGCGGTGATTTTAATCCGCTGCATTATGATTCAGATTTTGCCCGGTCTGCCGGCATGGATTCACCGATTGTTCACGGGGCACTCAAGCGGCAATGGCTCATCCAGATGATAACCGACTGGATTGGAGATGAAGGCACACTGCAGTCTTTTTCCTGCCGGTACCGTGCAATCGATTATCCCCGTTTAATGAAAACCATGACTGAATCTCACGACGGTGAAACATGGACATGCCGGGGTGTCGTTCAAAAAAAATATGACGAAAACGGCCGTCATCTGGCAGACTGCCGTATCTGGCTGGAAAACGGCGCCGGAAAAATAACGACAGACGGAAAAGCAACCGTCGTCTTACCTTCACGAGAGTAATTATCATCTCAGGAGGACATTTCAATGGGAAACAGATTTAATAACAAAGTTGTCATCGTGACCGGCTCCGGTCAGGGAATCGGACTTGCCATTGCTATTGCATTTGCCAGAGAAGGGGCAGCCGTTATCACCAATAACAGGGCCGAAGGGACTGAAGGAGGAGACGCGAGAACAGCGGCAAATCAGATTGCCGCCATGGGCGGCGAAGCGATGCCGTTTTTCGGCAGCGTTTCCGATTTTAAAACCGCTGAAGAATTAATCGGAACGGCAAAAAGTAAATACGGGCGTCTCGATATCCTGATAAATAACGCAGGCTCAGACAGACCCCACATGATATGGAATATGACCGAAGAGGAATGGGACACAAGCGTTGATTCTTACCTGAAAGGCTCCTTCAACACGTGCCGTTTTGCCTGTACCGTGATGAGAGAGCAAAAGTGGGGAAGAATCATCAATACCAGTTCGAC
>CAYSQK010000259.1:0-2996 GCA_964433075.1 uncultured Dehalococcoidales bacterium | reverse complement strand
CCCCCACCACCCTAACCTACACTCTTTCCCTACACGACGCTCTTCCGATCTGGGACTCGCGCATCGGCTATCGCGGCGAGTACGAATACCTCGGCAAGTTCGCCGCCCGGCTCGATGATGTGCTTAACTACATCCCGGCGAGGATCGGCGCCTTTCTCTTGATTATCGCTGCCTTCCTTCTCCGTATGCATGGTGTCGAAGCCTGGAAAGCCGGGTTCCGCTACCACCGCAAGACCTCGAGCCCCAATGCCGGCTGGACGATGGCGGTTGCTGCCGGCGCGCTTCAGACGCGGCTTGAAAAACCCGGCCACTACCGCCTCGGCGTTGCCGAAGAATTCCCCGGGCCGGAAAAGATCCCGGCTGTTATCCGTCTCGTCATGACCGCCGGCTTTTTCTGGTTCTTCATCGCTGCCGGTGCTGTCGGCGCGTACTACTACCTCACCGCCTGATCGAACGTCCATCGTAAACTGCTGACTGTCAGCTCCCCGTTCGCTATATTTCTCCGGAAGAGGTACAATATAGGTAGTAGATCAACTGGTTATAAGGTACTGCTTTCGTTTTCTTTCGTGTGTATTGGATAACCGATTTGTGCTGCACAGGTAACAGGGAGGTTATCCGAATTTGTTTGGTATCAATCCGTTCATTGTCTTTTCAGTGGCTACCGCGTACGCCGTCTGTGTTTTTCTCGGTGTCTGGTATTTTCTCAATTATTCCCGCAACAGGTATCTGAAACGATGGTCGTTCATCGACCGTTTTCTGAAAAAAGCCCGGCAGAAAGGTGAAACGCCTTTTATCAGAAAGTACGGGCTGTTCGGTCTGGCGATGCTGATGGCGGTTCCTTTCCCGACTATCGGGGTGTACGGAGCGACATCGCTTACCTGGATGCTGGGGAAAAATCAGTGGCGTTCCATGGCGGCAGTTATTTCCGGTGTGACGGTTTCGAACGGCATCGTTCTCTCCACCGCCCTCGGGCTCATTCACGTCGTTTCCGTGTTCGGGTAACGAAGCGGCAATTTCACTCAATCAAATTGACAATTTCCTTTGTAACTGTAAACTGACAACTGTCTACTGTAAACTGTTTACTCGCCGAATCAATCTTCCATGAAGTCCCGCAGTTTCCGGCTCCGGCTCGGGTGACGCAGTTTCCGCAGGGCTTTCGCTTCGATTTGCCGGATGCGTTCCCTCGTGACATTGAATTCATGCCCCACCTCTTCAAGGGTGCGGCTCCGTCCGTCATCGATGCCGAATCGCAGGTTGATAACCCGCTGCTCGCGCGGCGTGAGGCCTGCCATCACTTCGTTTATCTTTTCCTTGAGGAACTGGGAGCAGGCGGCGTCGGCCGGTTTGACCGATTTCGTATCTTCGATGAAGTCGCCGAGCTGGCTTGTGCCGTCATCTCCGATCGGGGTTTCGAGCGAGACGGGGAACTGGGCGGTATTGAGTATCATGTTCACCCTCTCGAGCGAGATGTTCAGTTCGCTGGCCATCTCCTCCGGGGTCGGGTCGCGCCCGAGATCCATGGACAGGGTGCGTTTTACCCGCAGCAGCTGCCGGATGGCATCCACCATGTGGACAGGCACGCGGATGGTGCGGGCCTGGTCGGCGATTGCCCGGGTGATTCCCTGGCGGATCCACCAGGTGGCGTAGGTGCTGAACTTGAATCCCCGGTGGTAATCGAACTTGTTCACCGCTCTCATCAGGCCGATGTTCCCCTCCTGGATAAGGTCGAGGAACGTCATCCCGTGGCAGGAATGTTTCTTAGCAACGCTGACGACGAGGCGCAGGTTCGATTCAACGAGGAGCTTGACCGCTTTTTCGGATTCCCGTTCGATTGCATCCCAGAAAGCCCGTATGCTTGTCTCGCGGCTGTTCATCGAGTCTACCACTGATTCTTCCGCCATCAGCCCTTCGAGGTCGGCGGTCGGGACGCTCCGGTCGATTGCGTTGAGGACGATGTCCGGCATCAGATTATAGTTCAGCGAAAGGTTGATGAGCGCCTGTTCGGTTTCGGCTCCCGTGATGCCGAGCTTGCCGGCGAGGGCTCCCACCAGTGCCTGGTCGAGCACCCCTTCGATGCTTTCCCGCAGGCGCGGCTCAGATATGTTCACCATGAAGCTCTCGGCAGCCGGCAGCCCCAGTTCTTCTCTCAGGAGCCGGATGACGGGCACCGCTTTGCCCAGTTCTTCCGGTATGGTCCGGACGAGTTCTACCGGTGACGGTGTTTTCCCGTGCCGCTTCAGGTAAAGCTGTCTAAGCTGCCTGAGGCGTTTCGCCAGTTCGATTTTCTTCGCCAGCACCGTTTCGTCGCGGGTTGTCAGCAGTTTTGTCTTGCCGATTTCATGGAGGTACTGCCGGACGGGGTCGCTGTTCGTTTCCCACTGCTCGCCGGGGGTTTCTTCCTCCGATTCAAACGGTTCGGTGTCAGCGCTATCGGGATCGTCTGAGATATCGGTATCGGCAGGCAGGATGAGCCCAGTAATGCCGTCGGTTTCGGTTTCTTCCGGGTGAGAGTAACGTTCAAAGTCCATCTGAGTCTCCTTTTACTGCCGTTCCGTTGTGCCGGTCCGGTATCCTTCGCCTGCGGTCGCCGCAGAAATGGCGGATGGGGGGGGGCGAGAACGGTGCCGGTGCTGTTGTTGTCGGGGGAAGCTGCTCTCCTTTCGGGAGAAGGTCAGGCCGTTGCGAGGCCGGAAGGATTGAAAAAGAACCGGGAGGGTGGGAAAATGCGAGTGGCAATAATTTACATAATATTATACCGTGAAAAAGGCCTTGTTGTCAAATAAAAAGTAGTATTCAATCGGGGCGTGATAATCTCCAGTAACGGTCTGCTGAAAACGGACAACTGTATACTACTGATCATACCCTTCATCCTCCGGCAGGTCAGGGAGGCCGGCGGCTTCGACTGCCAGGCGGTCGCAGCGGTTGTTTTCCGGGTGGCTGCTGTGCCCTTTTACCCACTGAAAGGAGACGTTATGCCGGTCGCACAGCCTGAGCAG
>CAYSQK010000258.1:0-3017 GCA_964433075.1 uncultured Dehalococcoidales bacterium | reverse complement strand
ATGGTTATCTGGCGAATAAGGTCAGCCATGAAACAGATAAAACCGCGCTGAACGCCGATAAGAACAGGGCGGCGGCCCTGGTAATCCCTCGATATCTGAGCGGCGAGCGCTTTGACCCGCTCGTTGATTTCGGTGGCGGAGTAGAGCACCTGGTCGATACCGTGGGCGCGTGTCTGAGCGAGCGGTCCGAAGCCGTACTTGGCGAGCAGCCGGTCGTAGTCGGTTTTATAAAGGAGCGTCACCTTAACCTCAGGGTACCGCTCTTTGAGAAGCTTGAGCTTGCGGTGTTTTTCAGCCAGGAGCTGCTGTTTAACCGTCGTCAGTTCGATGTAGAGGTCAATCGCCGGCAGGTAGAAATCAGGGGTAAACATCTCGGTAACGGTTTCTCCTTCCCAGGACAGCGGGAAGGAACGCGGTTCGTAGACCCACTCGATGTTATAGAAGTCAAGAATCCCGGCAAACTCTTCTTCACTGGGGTGAGCGAAGACGACCGAGCGGGTTTTCGTCAGGAGCGAGGGTTCGGCCTGCCCCGGTTGTTTCAGGGGGTCGATTCCTTCCTGAAGCGGTGCGTAATCCCTGAGCGCAAGGGCAATCAGGTTCGCCATGGTTGTGACGAAGACGGTATCCTGGGGAGTGAAATCGTACCGCTCCCGCGTGTACACCCGGATGCCGCCGATACAGCGTTCGCCGGCAATGACCGGAATACCGAGGGCTGAGGTGATGCCGGCTTTCACAGCCATTTCGGGGAACTGAATGCGGTCATCGTTCGTGACATCGGCGATAACGACCGGTTTTCCGGTAATGACCTCGGTCATGCTTTTCGCGGCATCGAGAACACCTTTTTTCCGGTAGAACTGCGGCAGCCCGCGGGAGGAGGTATGGACAAGCTTCGTGCCGGTGGCATCGAGCAGGACGAGAGAAACGGCGGCGTTCATGGTCCGGGCAATGTTTCTCACCACCGAATCGAGCCGATTCTTGATATCGGCGGTCGAGTTGACCGCGGCAGCCGCCCGCCGGGCGGCTTTGTAGTACTCCCGCTCTTTACTCATCCCTGCCCTCACGCTTATTGTAGGCAGAGCGGATTATGATGTCAATGCGTCATTTGCCGTACCAGCCGTGGCCTTTAATGAGACCGCGGACGTACCCGGCCTGACCGACGTGCTGGATATCATGAATATTGGAGGTGATGCGGGCATGGACAGGCAGTATGAGGCCGGGCTCGACGGAACAGGGGTAATCGATCGCGAGTTCGTCTTCCGGGACGCTTTCAAGGTATCCGAGCATGACGTTCATGACGGCGTAGTGGTAATCGAGCAGCGTCCCGGCATCAGGAATCCTGAGGCCGCTGACCTGAGCATCGGAATGGCCGTAGCCGGTGTTCTGAGGGTCGGGCGGCAGACCGAACCGTTTATGCCAGCCGTCGCTCACCCATAACTGCTCACCCAGAATACAATCGCCGACCACTCTGTCCATGCTTCTCGCGGCGTGCCAGAGCAGCCAGCCGACGGGGTTCGCACCCGGTGACGGGCGCTTGTGAAGGTCTTCGACCGAAAGGCCGCCGAGAATCTGCTCAACCTCCCGAGTCGTCCGTTTATATACCTCTGTAACCAACTCCTGCCAGTTCATCGATACCTGTCCTTTTTCTCAGTCATTATTCAGGAACTCATCTCCCCGAAATACATTGCTAACAAAAAATGTACCGTGTCAGAGAAATAAATGCAACAGGGTGACGGAGGTGGTAAAATTTTTCATCATGATTATTACGGAAGTCACGGCCAAGAGCATTCTTTCGAAATCGAAAATATCCGATTACACTATCAACGCCTATACCGGATGCCAGCACGCCTGCGCCTACTGTTACGCCTGTTTCATGAAGAAGTACACGAATCACCCCGAACCGTGGGGAAAGTTCGTCGATGTAAAAATCAATGCTCCGGAGCTGCTGAGGAGAAAAATTGCCGGGGCACCTCCCGGGAAAGTGTGGCTGAGCGGGGTCTGCGATGCGTACCAGCCGGTGGAGAAGCGCTATGAGTTGACGAGGAAGTGTCTGGAGCTCCTCATTCAGTACGGCTGGCCGGTAACGGTACAGACGAAATCGCCTCTCGTCCTGAGGGACATCGACCTGCTGAAAAGAGGAACGCGTGTCGAGGTCGGCTTTTCAATCGGAACAGCCGACGAGCGCATCCGGCGGATTCTCGAACCGGGCGCCCCGCCAATCAGCGAACGTATAGAAGCACTCGACCGGCTGCACCGGGCAGGGATACGGACCTTCGTTATGATTGCGCCGCTGCTGCCGAAAGCCGACGGTCTGGCCGAAGCCCTCGCCGGGAAGGTGGACAGCGTGCTCATCGACCGGATGAATTACCACTACAGCGACCGGCTTTATCAGGAGCACCGGCTCGAACACTGTCTGACCAGCGATTATTTTCAGACGCAGGGACGATTACTGGCAGCGGCGTTCAGGAGGATGGGCATTCCGTGCAGGGTTTCTTTTTAAGAGAGACCGGCGTTGGGTCGGGATGCAATTGGTTGATACCTGATTGGTAAACCGGACGGCTTGCAGGCTATAATAAAAGAATCTCGATTTAGAAAGACACGCTACATGAGAAGAGCTGCAATAGAACGCGACTGGACCCAGGGGAGTATCGTCGGCAACCTCTGGTCGTTATCCTGGCCGATAATGATAAGCCAGATGCTGAACATGCTCGGCCCGACCATCGACATGATATGGGTCGGGAGGCTCGGTTCAGACGCCCTGGCGGCAGTCGGTGTTTCCGGCATGGCCGTCAACGTGGCGAACTCACTCATCATGGGGGTATTTACGAGTGTCCGGGCGATGGTTGCCCGTTTCATCGGCGCCGGCGACCGCGAATCAGCCAATCACATAACGCAGCAGGCGTTCGTCCTCGGAGCGGTCATTTCGGCGGTCATTGCCGTCATCGGCATTTTCTTTTCGGAGCAGATTCTTACCAGATCGGAAGAGCACACGTCTGAACTCCAGTCACGAGATTCCATCT
>CAYSQK010000257.1:398-3024 GCA_964433075.1 uncultured Dehalococcoidales bacterium | reverse complement strand
CATCACCATCAAGGAAGACCGAAAGGC
Source organism: uncultured Dehalococcoidales bacterium (assembly GCA_964433075.1). Taxonomy (GTDB): domain Bacteria; phylum Chloroflexota; class Dehalococcoidia; order Dehalococcoidales; family UBA2162; genus MGML01. Next base: position 2,997 of record CAYSQK010000257.1, on the reverse strand, counting down.
GGAGATGGATTTTTCAGACCCGTACTACATTGCCGGGCAGGTAATCGTCACGCTCAAAGAAACCGCATCGATTACCGGACCTGAATCACTCTCCGGTAAAAAAGTCGGCGTTCAGACCGGTACGACCGGTGATGATGAAGCCCAGTCCATCGAAGGCGCCGAAGTCGTCGGCTATGACGAAATCGGCATGGCTTTCGTGGCTCTGATGGGCAAGCAAATCGATGCTGTCGTCTGCGATACGCCGGTTGCTTCCGGATATCTCTCGAAATACGACACGTTGACAACTGCCGGTGAAGTTCTGACAACCGAAGAATACGGCATTGCTTTCCCGAAAGGAAATGCAGACCTGGTAAATAAAGTCAACGAGGCTCTTGCCAAAGTAAAAGCCGCCGGAAAAATCGAAGAACTTGTCCAGAAATGGCTGGTTGACTAATTCAGATGAAAAAGAGGGTGCCTTCGGGCACCCTCGGAATTTTATAAATGGATGATACAAAGAAGGACAGGCCGGATAAAGAACTCGGTTTCGTTACCGGCGGAGAAGTAAACATACGTCACGACTCGTGGTGGTGGCTGGTGGCCGGTGTCGCCGCCGTCATCATTCTGCTGGTCATGCTGATGCCGGTGCCCTTCAAAGAAATCGTCCTTTTCGCCAAAGACGGCATCCTCGTCACAATCCTCGTAACGGTCGTTTCCTACTTTCTCATGCTCATCGCCGGGCTTTTCGGCGGGCTCGGGAGGCTTTCGAAAAACCCCTTTATATACGGCATTTCGTCGCTCTATGTCGAGGTGATACGGGGCATACCGCTGCTCGTACAGCTCATCGGCTGGTACTTTGCTTCGCCGGTCATCATCCAGAAACTTGGCGTCTGGATGAATTTTCAGCCGTTCATCGAATACCGGGCGAACCCGATTATTACCGCCATCCTCGCAATTACCGTCTGTTACGGCGCGTACATGAGCGAGATTGTCCGCTCCGGCATTCAGAGCATCCCGAAGGGGCAGATGGAAGCAGCCCGTTCGCTGGGGATGAGTCATCTTCAGGCGATGCGGTACATCATTCTGCCCCAGGCGTTCAAGGTAATTCTGCCGCCGATGGGGAACGAATTTATTGCCCTGCTCAAGGACTCATCGCTCGTCAGCGTCGTGGCCGTTGCCGATTTGACGCGGCGGGGGCGCGAATTCATGTCCGCCCATTTCAACCCGATTGAAACCTGGCTGATGATAGCCTTGCTCTACCTTGTTCTCACGCTCATTGCCTCCAGGGCGGTATCCTATATCGAAAAACGTTCGAAGTACGACAGGTAGTCATGACAGAACCGATTATTCAGATAAAAGAAGTGCACAAATATTTCGGCAAGGTCCACGCCCTGCAGGGAGTCAGCCTGGACATTAACGAAGGGGAAGTGCTGATTATTGTGGGGCCGTCCGGCTCCGGAAAGTCGACTCTCCTCAGATGCATCAACCGGCTCGAGGAGTATGAAAAGGGTGAAATCATCGTCGACGGCCTTAAACTGGACAGTAAAAGCAACATCAACGCCGTCCGCCGTGAAGTCGGCATGGTATTCCAGTCCTTCAACCTTTTCGCCCACCTGACGGTACTGCAGAACCTGGTGCTGGCGCAGCGCATCGTCCGCAAGAGGATCAAAGCAGAATCCGAAACCAATGCCAAAGAACTCCTTGAAAAAGTCGGTATTACCGAAAAAGCGACCGCCTACCCTTCACAGTTATCCGGCGGCCAGCAGCAGCGGGTAGCGATTGCCCGGGCGCTGGCGATGAACCCGAAAATCATGCTCTTCGACGAACCGACATCCGCCCTCGACCCGGAGATGATTAAAGAAGTGCTCGATGTCATGGCATCGCTGGCGAAAGAAGGCATGACCATGGTGGTGGTCTCGCACGAAATGGGCTTCGCCCGTGCCGCCGCTGACCGGGTTATCTTCATGGACGAAGGCCAGATAATCGAACAGGCAAAACCGGATGAATTCTTTGCCAATCCCCGGGAAGAACGCTCGAAGCTGTTCCTCAGCAAGATACTGCACCTGTAGTTTCCCGGACAGGTTTATCTCCACGGCGCTTCTCACTTCTTTTTCCGGATATGGTTTCCTCGAATAGCGCCTGTTTCCAATAAAAAAAGGTTCCTGTTTATCACAGGAACCTTTCGTTATCGAGTACTGAAACTAAAGTTGAGCCATGGCTTTCGATACGATTGCGATGTTAGCCGGAGAGTCTTCAGCTTCTGATGCCATTTGTTTTGACATTTTTGTCAGCATCGCGAGCTTCACGAGAGACTCCAGTCCGCCTTTTTCTTTTGCTTTTTCATAATATGCGACGAGTGCTGCTCCCATTCTATTTCACCTCACTCTTTGCTGGAGTCTGTTTTGCATCTTCAATCAATACCTGCACTGCAGCAATTGCTGATCTAAGACTGTTACCAAGATCGTTAATTTCGTCTTTCGTCTTGATTTCAGGTATGGTGATATTGGGGTCACCTTGGGAAAGTTTGGCAGCAACGTTCGACAGTTTCATAAGAGGCCCGGTGATACTTCTGGCAAAGAAGTAACCGATAACGTCAACGGCCAGTATAACTATAAGCGTCATC
>CAYSQK010000257.1:0-388 GCA_964433075.1 uncultured Dehalococcoidales bacterium | reverse complement strand
GTTTGATGGTTCCATCAGCTTCAACAAAATCATAATAGCCGTATACGGTTTTCCCGCCTTCACTGCCGCCGATAAGATCCCAGAACATGGGTATCTTTGCTTCCAGGGTATGAAGGTCAAGGTTCATGATATGGTCGCTGTAATGGAATCTGTCAATCGATGTGGCTGAATCCCAGGTAGTTGTGTACCCGGTTTCTCCGACGCTCTGCGTCGCGATAGCGAAGAAGTATTCGTCAGCCTGAAGTTCAGGTATCGTCATATCAGGGTTAGCTTTGATGTAGATTTCCATCTGTTTTGCGACATCGATTGCTTTCTGCTTGATGATGTCCTCTCCAAGGCTATTGAGGGCCGCAGTGCTGTCAACAATAGCTGCGTTCCCCATCTGTTG
>CAYSQK010000256.1:0-3033 GCA_964433075.1 uncultured Dehalococcoidales bacterium | reverse complement strand
TCGGTAAGAGCCGTATTTCTTCACTGAATCTACCATGGCTCTGACGTTCTCCGGTTTGGCATCGTTTGTTATACCGGTATTCGTGCTGAGGATAAAACCGCCGTCTCGGCCGACTGTTTCAATGAGATTCCGGCAGTGATTCTCCACTTCCGTGGGAGTTGCTGTCTGAAGCATGGAGTGCGGCACTCCTCCCATGATGCACGTATGTCCGCCGAGTATTTTTTTTGCCTTATTCAAATCAGTGAGCGCGAAGCGGGCAACCGTTTTTCCTTTCGGTAATTCGAGGAAATGTTCGAGGCGGGAAGTCCAGTCTGCTTCGTACAGCGGGATGTACACCAGACCGGCATTCGTCATTGCCTCAGCCACTTTCTTGAAGCCCGGCCAGTAAAAAGTGTCGAATTGCTTCGGTGACATCAGTTCATCGGACCCGTTGTGCAGGTAACTGCCGACACGCTTCGGATTACCCCGTTTGCTTTGGAGTGTCATAAGTCCGCCTTCGATTGAACCGGGCAGAAGCGCGTCACACGTGCGGATCAGCTTGTCCGGCCGTTCGAAAAGGTCGAACATCGTTCCTTTCATGCCTCGCAGGTAATCGGAAATCGTATCGAAAGGAGGAGCGACTCCTCCGTGGTGGAGCGACGGATAACCGAGCTCTGCCATTTCTTCTTCGAAACTGCCGACTGCCTCAAGATAGTGCTTTGATTCAATCCCGGCGTCGAAAATAGCCTCGAAAGCCTGCCGTATTTCAGGGTCTGAAAAGGCTGCTGCTCTCATCGCCAGTGTCGAACTTCCGAGCAGCGAACGGAGCGAAGGCAGCTTCGAAAGCGGGGCAAGCTTGGCCCAGACCCTCGGCAGATAGTAACGAAGGATAAAGTCTCCGGGGTCGGTAAGGAAAAGATCGTATTCATCAGCTTTCAGGTTCTCGCTTTCGATAAACTGATGCATCGACTGATGTCCAAGCCCGCCGCCGGCCCACCTGAAAAGATTCGGAGATAGCCTTTCGAGTGCTTTCCCTGATCCGCCGAATTCAGGTACGATGATATCCGGATCGAAATCGATAATCGTCTTCTTGACGGCCTCTCTCCAGACGCGGTGATTGTAGAAAGAATCGGATGCAGTCACCCCCTCGACGTATCGCGCCGGAAAATAGTTGGTTGCGAGCACCACCGGTACTCTGTCCGGTTTCTTCAGTTCTATGGCATCTCTCAACCGCTTTTCACGCTCTTCGTACAGCTCGTGCAGCGATATAGCCATGCTTTTACCCCTTCAGCCATTGTCTGGCGAGGGCAACGGCTGTCATCGCATCTTTTCCGTATGCGTCTGCCCCGGCATATTTTCGGATACTTTCGTCGATTTGTCCTCCGCCTATCATGATTTTCAGATTATCGCGCAGTCCTTCCTTCTTTATAAGGTCGATGGTTGTTTTCATCGATTCGAAGGCAAGGGTCAGGAACCCGCTCAGCCCGACGACGGTCGTGCCGGTTTCCCTGATTTTTTCGAAGAATTTCGAAGCGGGGACATCGATGCCGAGGTCGTATACTTCGAACCCTGAAACATCGAGCATGAAGACGACAATGTCTTTCCCGATATCATGAATGTCTCCTTCAACGGTTCCGATAATGACCTTGCCGAGTTTCTTTGCAGGACCTCCAGCCTTGAGTTTCGGCTTGACGATTTCCGAAATCTGACGGAAAATTTCACCCGAATAAATCAGTTCCGGCAGGAAATATTCGCCGTCGGCAAACTTCTTGCCGATTGTTTCCATCCCCAGCCTTCCCTCTTCGAGGATTTTTTGCGGGTCAACTCCGCTGTCCAGTTCTTGTTGAGTCAGCTTGAGAGCTGCCTCCTTCTCAAGATTGGCTACCGCATTGGTCAGTTCTTCACTCATTTTCACCCTCCGGCTTTTTTTATTCGCATTGCTTTTTTTTGACGGACTGGTTAAAGGAAAAGAAATAAATGAACGGGAGATATGTGAGGGAAAAGATGATGACGCTGCATGGCGCCGTTCCTTTATATCCTGGTTAAATGAATTTTCTATCCGTGCCGGTCGCTTCGATGAATCTGGCAAGGTTATAAAAGAGAAAGCTCGACGGGATTATGTCGGGGTCGTAGAGCAGGAGGAAACTGGAGAGGATTGAAAGCCCCGTTTCAGTAACTCTTTCGAGAGGCGATGTTGTATATGCGTCATTCATCATTCGGCAACCTTTTCCGGAATACTTGTTGGGTACCTTAGATTGGTATTTGTTACGTATCGCTCCGGTGACGGGTCCTTTCATCTCCGCCTGCTCTCGCCGCATCGCTCAGCGGGAACTTCTGCTTATTCCGCTGCACGTCACTTCCTGGTTTTTTTCCGCACTCAGTACAGTAACCGTGCAGGTACAACTCGATTTTTGTTACATTGAAACAATGCTCTTTCTGTATCATTTCAACCAGTTTATGAAATTCAGGGTAGTTGAATTCAATGATTTTCCCGCATCCCTGGCAGATAAGATGCTGGTGCTCTTCTGATTGCTTCAGTTCGTAATAGCATCGCAATCCGTCTATCCTCATCTCGTCGATGAGACCGAGTTCTTTGAACAGTTTCAGGCATCGGTATACCGTTGCCTGACTGATAGACTCATCTTTCGCCGTTGCCAGTCGAAACAGCTCCTTGGCGTCGATGTGTCCTTCCTTTTCTCTCAACAAATCCAGCACCAGCTTTCGCTGGTTTGTCATCGGGTGCCCCTGTATGGTATTGATTTGTTTGCGATTGCGAATCATTCTCAACTAATTAACTGGATAATAATACTCCCTATGCTGTTTGTCAAGACTTATTTAAAAAGTGAGGTGGAAAAGAGAAAACGGACACCAAAATCGAACAATATGGAAAGACAGGGGTGTCGGATTGAAAAGATGGCCACAAGGAAGATACTCGAAGCTGGATATTGAGATAAAGGTAGCACATCGGTAGAACGGAGGTGTAAGCGGAGAGCCGAGACGCTTCAGCATGACCTTGCAGTGCGTGTCACCACGGTAGGTATATGCCGGATAAAG
>CAYSQK010000255.1:0-3042 GCA_964433075.1 uncultured Dehalococcoidales bacterium | reverse complement strand
TCGACATATTCCTTCATCTGCTGTTGTTCCTGACGCCGTAACTCTGTCAATCTTTCTATTCTGGTCCAGAAATCAGGGTTGAGCGGTGCAATGGTGAGTTGCCATTTACTGTCTTGTTTCGTGATGGGTGCAGGTGATTCAAACGAAAGCAGTTCAAGTGCCTTGGTCAATCTTCTCTGTTTGATGTTGATTCTTCTTAACAGTTGAGGAACGGAAAGGCCGTCCGGTTCTTCCTCCAGTGCGTTAAGTACCATACCAACTTCTTCCCTGGTGGGAAACGCGTTTTCGATGAAGAAATCATTGATATCATCTTCTTCCTGACCGCTTAAAAGGACACCGTACGCAGCATCGATGGCCCGTCCTGCCCGGCCGACCTGCTGGTAATAAGCAATAACGGATCCCGGTGCCTGATAATGAATCACGAATCCGATGTCCGGTTTGTCGAAGCCCATTCCCAGGGCAGTCGTTGCAACAAGCGCCTTCAGTTCATTGTGAATGAGAGCCTCTTCAAGCACATCACGATTTTCTCTCGTACTGTCATACCATTCAACCTTAAAGTTTTTCGAGCGTAGCCAGTCCGAGATTCTTTTCGTATCACGTTTCGTAAGCGTGTAAATAATGCCGCTACCGGGTAGCTTATTGAGATACGAAGCCAGCCAGGCCAATCTGTCCGATTGCTGTGGCAAGCGGATGGTTTGTAAGTAGAGCGAAGGCCGGGTCAAGCTACCTCGAAAGGTAGTAATATTCGGGCCAAGAACACGTTCAAGGTCAGTGGTTACTCTGTTATTGGCTGTCGCGGTTGTTGCGCAGAGTCTGATATTTGCAGGAAGGTTTTTTATCATGCGGTTGATGCGTTGATAATCGAGTCTGAAGTCATGCCCCCAATCCGAGATACAATGAGCTTCATCGATAATTAACAGAGAAATTTTACCCGCAACGGGAGTAAGCACAGTATTCTGGAAGTGCTCGTTTGCCAGCCGTTCCGGAGAAATCAGTACGATGTCGATTTCATTTTTCTGTATTTTTTCTTCGATTTCTTGCCAGTCATCCTGATTATCAGAGGTAATCCTGGCAGCCCGGACTCCCATTCGTTCTGCCTGTGATATTTGATTACGCATCAAGGACAGGAGTGGAGAAATAAGGAGTGCAGGACCGGATCCAGACTCGCGGAGCAGTTTCGTGGCGATGAAGTATACGTTGCTTTTACCCCACCCGGTTTTCTGGATGAGGAGCAGCCTGCCTCTATTTTCAACGACATGTTGTATCGCCAGTTCCTGGTTTTCTCTGAATACAGCATCGGAAATGCCTGTTCCTTCTTTTAAAAGCTGCAGGGCTCGTTCAGCATTGTAGTTCATGTAAATCCTCCGGGGTACGGAATTTCCGGTTTTTATGCCGGCTTTGTCAATTATACGCTGATGAATGATGGTAAAAAAGAATCTAAAACAATTTACCGAGATTGGTGAGCTCTTTCCGCACGGTCAAAAAGAGTTCAATAATGTATCATTTATGTAAAAGTAGTTCTCAGTTTACAGATACAAAAGAAGTAAACAGTAAACAGTATACAGTTCACAGTAGACAGTTTACAGTTCACAGTTTTCAGTAAGAAGTAAACGGATTCCCTGGATTGCCACACTTCACCTGTTGACGGTGAATTTCGCCCCGATAGTTAATGATAATCATAGATAAGGAAGATCGGGGTCGCAGACTTGTAAAGTCTGTGACAATGACGCAAGGGGAACAGTTGTCGGTTGTCAGTAAACAGTAGACAGGAAGAGAGAAGATAATAACCGGGCATTTTAGCCATATAAGACATATAGAGCAAGCGAGATGGGTTGGACGGAGAGAGGGCACAGGATTGTGTGAGTGGTGGTGTGAGTAGTTGGTGATGGGGGAAGTGATGGGGAAAGTTACAGCAATTCGGGGTGATTATTGTCAAACCACTGTTTTACCAGGTTATTGAGTGATTTTGCCATAGCTATCATTTCCGTCATTTCCTGTTGTGAAACCATGTCAATCATTTCATAATTGCTGACGTTTCTTTTGTGACGGAAGGCATTGAGGGTATTGACCATGTCTGAATCCAGCCCGATAGTGAATACCAATGACTGGATGGTCCAGTAATGATTCCCTTCTCCTGAGGTGCGATAACCGCTGGCAGCAAGGGCTGCTTTTGCCATTATCAGCGAGGCGTTATAGGCAGATTCAAACCGACCTTCGGTACTTACGGCTTCTATTCCTGCATCGTGAATTTCGCGTTCAAACACGGCAAAGAACTGCGTTATTTCATCACGACTTGTTTTATGGGATTTCAGGCGGCCTTCATTCAACCAGTCTGTCAAGCTCACGTTCGTTTCCTTTCAGGTAAATTTTTTCACCTTCGAGAATATTGCTGATAAAGTGCCGGTTCTGCTGCGCCTTTTTCCTGAATTCGGCAACAGGGTAGATAACAGTATTTATCTCTCGGCTGAGCTGCTGCCGGGCATGAGTCAGCAGTGACGTGATGTCAGCGAAGGTTGTATCACCGATTATCATCAGGTCGATATCGCTTTTTTTGTTTTCACCGGCAGAGGCTATCGAGCCGAAGATGAAGGCGACTGTAACTTTATCGGTAATCGGATTGAGTGCTGTTCGCAGGACATCGGCAATACCGGCGGTTTTCAATACAAGGCTGTGCAATTCCTGGTAGATGGGGCTGTCCATATTAGCCTTAAAATATTTCTGCTTTCCTTCGATAGTGGATATCAGGATACCGGCTTTTTCAAGGCGGGCCAGTTCCCGACTGACATTAGTGGAGTCTTCATCGATGATTTTGGTGAGTTGACGGACAAAATAACGCTCATCAGGATGGCTGAATAACCATCCGATTACTTTTGTTCTCAGTTTCGAACCAAAGAGTGTTTCGAGCATTTTTTCTTTGCAGTGGAAATTACTGCTATTGCAGTATATTATACTGCATTTACGGGTATTGTCAACACCGAGGCGAGTTTACAGTTCACAGTAGACAGTTATCAGTAAGAAGTGGACGGATTCCCTTGATTGCCG
>CAYSQK010000254.1:0-3043 GCA_964433075.1 uncultured Dehalococcoidales bacterium | reverse complement strand
ACTCGTCAAACGGCTGAGCGCAAGCCTTCCGGACACCATCATTCCCGGGTTGATTACAGCCTACCGGAAGTCGCTGACCGATGCCGGAAAACCGGCTGCCGCGGCGGACATTTTCAGCTGCATCGATACCGACGCGCTGTTCCGGATACCGACGTTACGCCTCATAGAAGCCCAGCAGCAGCACGGAGCCAGGGCGTTTAACTACCTGTTTACCTACCCGTCCCCGGCGATGGGCGGTATACTGGGAGCCATGCACGGACTGGATAATCCGTTCCTGTTCGGGGCGCTCGACAGGGAATTTACCGGCAACGGTGAAAAGCAGCAGAAACTGGCGGAGACGATACAGGATTCCTGCGCAGCCTTCATGCACACCGGCAATCCTTCCTGCAGGAGTGCAGGCGAATGGCCGGAGTACGGGAACACGCGGAAGACGATGGTATTCGATACCGATACCCGCATTGAAGAAGACGTGTTCGGCGAAGAACGGGAAGCATGGGACAAATACACCCTTTAACGAAGACAATCATCAGCGTACAATAGTAAAGACTGTCTGATACACAGGATACGGAATGAATTTCACCTTTACCTGGTTTTCGCTCTTGCTGTTCATAGGATTAATGGCTGCCCTGGTATTGATTGCCGTTATCTGGACACGGCGTTCATCGCCGGGGATGGTACCGTTAACTCTTTTCATGTCAGCTGCAGCATTCTGGATGACCGTCGGCGCCTTCGAACTGGCGGCGGCTGACCTTTCGGTGAAAATTCTTTTTTCTCAAATAGGTTACTTCGGCTTCGTCAGCGGCGGCGTGTTCTGGCTGATATTCGTTCTCGATTATACCGGCTCGAAATGGTGGAAGAACCCGTTCCACCTCTTCCTCATCAGTATCATTCCTTTAATCGTCCTGGTGCTGGTCTGGACGAACGGGCTGCACAGCCTTATATGGTCGAACGTCTACCTTACCGACGGACCGACCGGGGTTATGTGCATCTATGAAAAAGGCCAGCTCTACATGCTCAATCCGTACACGCAGTATGTGCTGTACTTTTCGGGGATAGTGATTCTCTTCCGCTTCAGCCTGCGACGCCGTCTCTACCGTAAACAGGTACGGCTCATCCTCATCGGCACTCTCATCCCAATAATCGGCAGCATTCTGTATACGGCACGGGTCAACATCGGTGGAGGTCAGGATATAACCTCGTTCTACATGATTATTTCCGGGATTTTCTATTGCGTTGCCATTCTCCGGTACCGGTTCCCCGACCTCTCGCCGCTGGCGAGGACGGCAATCGATGATACCAGCCCGGACGGATTTCTCATCCTCGATAACCAGGGATTTGTCGTCGGAGAAAATCCGGCGGCGGCACGGTTTGCCGGCCGGGAACCAAAGGAAATGCAGGGGAACACTATTGCGGCGCTGTGGCCTGAACTTCAGAACCTCCTGCTCGAAACCAGCGATATGGTCCCAACCGATATTACGGTCACCAGCAACGGGCAAACGAGAAACCTCGACATCAAATCGGTACCCCTGTTCGATACCCGCCGTAACGAAGTCGGAACACTGGTCGTGATGCGTGATATCACCGAACTGAAGACCGCACAACAGGAACTGCAGTCTCTCTACGACAAGGAGCGGGAGCTTAGCGAATCGCTCGAAAAGGAAATATCCCGGCGGAGCCAGTACACCCGGGCGCTCGTTCATGAACTGGGCACGCCGCTGACGGCAATCGTGGCGGCAATCGATTTACTGGAAGGGCTCGTCGATGACCCTACCCAGAAAAAAATCGTCCGGAACATCATACGTTCTTCGCAGAACCTCGAGCAGCGCATCCATGAACTGCTCGAACTTGCCCGCGGCGAACTGGGCGTCCTCGACATCGAACCCGAACTGACTGACCTGAACCGGGTCATCAGGGATGTTGCCGACGAAATGAAGCCGGTAGCAGCTGAAAAGGGAGTGTCGCTGCGCACGGAATTAACGGATGAAGACCTGACGACGATGCTCGATACGGCACGGATACGCCAGGTGATGATGAACCTCCTGAGCAATGCCGTCAAGTTCACCAGACAGGGAGAAATCATTATACGGTCGTCTATCGAACGTCCGGAATGGATACGGGTCACCGTACAGGACAGCGGCATCGGCATAGACCCGAAGCAAATAAAGTTCCTTTTCGACCCCTACTTCAGCAAATCGAAAGAGAACTCGGGAACAGTCGGCCTCGGGATAGGCCTGTATTTAAGCAAGGTATTCGTCGAACTGCACGGCGGAACGATTCAGGCGGAAAGTGACTACGGTAAGGGGAGCACCTTCAGCTTCACGTTACCGGTGAAAAACCAGCCCTGAACCGGCTATTTCGCAGTTTTCCCCGGTATACTGCTCTACTTATATACTATCTTACGTACCGTCTCATACGACAACGAATACTCATCAGCCAGTTCATCAATCGGTCTGCCGTGGAAAAACTTGTCTCTGATTTCTTCATTACGCTGGAGAAAGTATCGGCGGCCGCCGGTACTTTCTCCCCACTTTTTCCGCTCGTTCTTTTTGGGGATATAGAGGGACTCGCCTTCAACGTATTTCTGCACTTCCTGAAGGAGTTCATCGGGCAGTATATCAGACGCTTTCCGGTACTTCATGACCCCTTACCTGTTCTTCTCAAGGAATGCCTCTATTGAAGCATACGAATCAATGGTCGCGCCACTCCGTTCGATGTGTGAGACAATCTGCTTTTCCAGTGTTGCAGCATGCTTCAGGTATGACGATACATCATCATAGGCAAACTTACCCAGCAAATCCATGTCCCCAAGACCGAACTCCTCAGACGCGACATCGATTTCATTCTGGAGGAAACTGCTGCGGATGAAGGTTTTTACGACATCGCCCTGGTTTCCCCACATGCCAATCTGCCGCCATTCATAGCTCATTTCCTGGTACCAGTCCACCAGTTCGTTGAAATCCGGTTCAGCCACAGGCTGTTTAACTCGTTCTTTCCTGGTAGTACAATAGTCCCGGGTTGTGCGGAGTAATGAAAAGCACCGGTC
>CAYSQK010000253.1:0-3055 GCA_964433075.1 uncultured Dehalococcoidales bacterium | reverse complement strand
AGATGGAATCTCGTGACTGGAGTTCAGACGTGTGCTCTTCCGATCTGGTGAAGTTTTACCTGTTGAGAAGGAGAGATTGATACCCGTCCGTGATGGCGACATCCTCAAACTGGGTAACGAACAGGTATTGACGTTTTTGGACGCCCCCGGCCACGCACCTCATGAATTATGTATTTACGAAAGCCGCAACCGGGGAATATTTGTCGGTGACGCTGTTGGACATCATATTGAGGGGACCGATATAATAGTCCCGATTACCCCACCACCATCCTTCGATTTTGAACTTTACATTGAGACCATTTACAGACTTATTAAAATGAATGCCTCTTTAATTTACTATCCCCATTCCGGCGCCGATGACCGGTCCCGTGAAAAACTGGAAACGTCCATCAGGAAGCTTCAAGAGCGAGAGGCCATTATTGCCGGAGCGGCAGGAGAAAACAAGCTGGGTGCCGCTGTTGAGATGGTAATATCCCGCGTTTGTCATGAATTAGAACCGATAAAAAGCAGCCTGAGGGAGCTTTATGATTATTGGACTGAAGTTGATATCCCCATGTCAGCTTCTGAGCATGTCAGGCATTACATACAGAAGCACGGTCTATAGACATGTTCAAAATCAATAGTCCCGGATAACCTTTGACTTGTGTTTCATCAGCTTTGTTTGGGTCATTTAAATTTTGGTTGTTTGAATTGGTTTCGAATTTGACGTTCTACCGGATATCCGGAATTATTATCTTTATTACTTTTGGAATATTTTATTTTCTGTATGTCGGCCGATGCTGATAAGCGGTATGCAGCAGTTCTTCCGACTTCTCGCTGAGAGGCCTTTCCAGAAACTCATCATATAGTCGCCTGATATAGGGGTTCTGGTGGCATAACCGGATAGACTTGCCCGCGTCATCTTCATATAGTGCCGCAGCACGCTTCTCCCTGAGTTCATCATTCACCATATAGGGCTGGCCGCCCCCGCCAACGCATCCCCCGGGACATGCCATAACTTCAATGAAATGATAAGGCAATTCCCGGTTATTCTCTTTGGCTTCCCGCAGTCTATTTATCACATATTCTACATTGCTCAGACCGTGTGCCACGGCCACTCTGATTTTTGCATCCCCTATGCTTATCTCGGCTTCTTTCACTCCCTGGAGGCCCCGTACCTGTTTAAATTCGATATCCTTACGGTCTTCTCCGGTAATAAAATAGTTCGCGGTCCTGAGAGCTGCTTCCATTACACCCCCGGTGGTCCCGAAAATCACTCCGGCGCCGGCGTATTCTCCCAGTATACTGTCAGCTTCCTCATCCGGAAGATGATCAAAATCCAGTCCGGCCTGTTTTATCATTCGGGCAAGTTCCCGGGTACACAGTACGATATCAATATCCTGGTATCCCGAAGCGTACATTTCTCCGCTCCGCATGATTTCAAATTTCTTGGAAGTGCACGGCATTATCGAGACCATTACGATTTTCGACGGCTCTATCTTGTTCTTCTGTGCATAATAAGTCTTGGACAGGACTCCGAGGATTTCATGAGGTGACTTACAGGAAGAGAAGTATTCAATCATATCGGGATGGAATTTTTCCATAAAATCGACCCATGAAGGACAGCAGGATGTAATTAACGGCAGCGGTTTGGTATTGCGCAGCAGCCGTTGTTCGAACTCGGTAGCTTCCTCCATAATGGTAACATCAGCACCAAAAGAGGTATCGAAAACCGCCTTAAATCCTAATCTCCGCAATAATGCGTATAACTTCTTGGTGTAGTTCTTTCCGATTTCTCCAAAAGCTTCCCCAATCGAAGCTCGTACCGCCGGAGCAATTTGCACTACGCAGTATTTATCCGGGTTTTGCAGCGCTTCCCAGACCTCAGCGGTATTATCATGCTCTACGAGGGCTCCCGTGGGACAATGCGCCGCGCACTGTCCGCAGCGGACACAGGGTGAGTCAGCCAGTTGAATATCACCGGCTGGAGATATCCTTGTATTGAATCCTCTCTCCAGGAACGAAAGCGCCCATACGTCTTGTGAGTTCTGGCAAACATGAACGCAGCGACCGCAAAGTATACACTTGTTGGGGTCCAGGTCAATTGCCCGCGTTGAGATATCCCGGGGTAAGTCCCGTAATATCCGGGGAAATTTATCCTCTTTGATACCGAATTCCGCTGTCAGTCTCTGCAGTTCACAGTTATTATTACGATCGCACTTTAAACAATCATTCGGATGGTTCGATAGAATCAGCTCGATAACCGTGCGCCGGATATCGATAATCTCCGGGTCATGAGTGGTTATTTCCATTCCGTCCTCTACCGGGGTACAGCATGCCCGCAGCATTTTGTTCATGCCCTTTACTTTGACAATACAAAGCCCGCAGGAGGCCTCCGGCGGCAGGTCCGGATGTTTGCACAATACCGGTATCTTAACCTGCACCTGCTTCGCCGCTTCCAGTATGGTTGTGCCCTCGGGTACCCGCAGCAAAATTCCGTTTATCTTAGCTTTCACAGCATTTCTCATCGTTATTTGTTACTCCGTCTTAACACTAAAAGAGATAAAATTGATTCAAATTTATGCCCGTACGGCATAGTTATCATTCTCTACGATTTTTTTATTGTTTCAATATTGCCTTGAATTTACAGACTTCCAGGCATTGGCCGCATTTTATACATTTGTCGGGATCTATCTCGTATCCGTTTTCTCTGTCCCCGGTAATTGCCATAACCGGACAGTTTTTGGCACACAATGCGCACCGTTTGCATTTTTCCCGTATGATGCTGTAGGTAGCCAGATTGGCACATTTCCCCGCCCGGCATCGCTTCTCCAGGATATGCTCTTTGTATTCGTCCTCAAAATACCTTATCGTTGATGTCACCGGGTTAGGAGCACATTGCCCTAAACCGCAAAGAGAAGCTTTCTGCATGGAGTAGGATATCCGCTTTAATGTCGCAATATCTTCTAACCTGCCCTTCCCTTCTGAAATGGAGTTAAGGGTATGGAGCATCTGAACGCCACCGATTAGATCGGAAGAGCGTCGTGTAGGGAAAGAGTGTAGGATAGGGTGGTGG
>CAYSQK010000252.1:0-3062 GCA_964433075.1 uncultured Dehalococcoidales bacterium | reverse complement strand
GCAATTCGTCCCATCGGGATGTAGTTTTCGGTATAGCTTCCGAACTGCTTCTTCATTTCCTCCATGGTTTCAGCGGGAATATCCGGTGCATCCATCCCCTCATCGGCTTCATGCATACCGGGCGCAATAGCGTTGACCCGTATACCCTGGCGGGCATACTGCATGGCGGCAACCTGTGTCATATTATTTACACCGGCTTTCGCAGCCCCGTAAGCGAGCAGACCGATTTCCGGGACTTCCGCCCGTATTCCGGCAATCGATGAAATATTAATAATGGATCCCTTTTTGTTTTTCAGCATTTCGGGAATCGCATATTTCATGCACAGAAAAACGCTCGTCAGGTTGGTACGAATGACCATCTCCCATCGGTCTTCAGGCGTCTCGTGAATAGGCATTTTCCCGGCTTTAATTCCGGCGTTGTTGATGAGAATATCGAGTCTGCCAAGCTTACTGACAGTCTCCTTAACCATGTTTTTGATATCTTCCGTTTTCGTCACGTCGGTTTTTACGGTTATCGCTTTTCGATTGTACTTCTTCACCAATTCCGCCGTTTCAGCCAGTTTAGCTTCATTTCGGGCGGCACAGCACACATCCGCCCCGAACATGGCCATTGCTTCTGCAAGCGACCTGCCGATACCCTGACTGGCACCGGTTACCAGTGCTACCCTGCCGGTCAGGTCAAACATGTTAACGTTACCCATTCAAACCCTCCTTACATGGACGTTTTATTTGCAGAATTATAGCACAACCTGACACAGAAAAGAGAGGAAGGTACACCGGACGGTTTGCCCTCAATCAGGTTCGTACGTTAGAATCCATGTATAACAATAACGGAGGTGTTGCCATGCCGGCAGTATTCGATAAAGAAGGCAGGGAGTTCATCGATGCATTTCTCATGCCGGATTCTCAGCGACGGCGGGGGATGATTTCCCAGTGGGTAAAAAATACCGCGAGGGCTATTCAGGCAGCGGTTACCGAAGAACTGAAAACACTTGCCGGGCAGTACGAAACCGACACCCTGAACGAATCCCAGTGGCGAACACTTTCCGAAAACCTGAAGCAGAAAGAGAACGAACTCCACCTCGTTATGGACATCAGCTTCCGGAAAATCAGCCAGAAGGACACTATCAAGGGAAGGCTTCTTCCGCCGAGAAAACAGAAAACACAAATTGACCTGCATGGGAAAACAGTAGCCGAGGCAATACAGATGGTCAACCAGTTCCTCAGGGACAGTTATTACGTCCATGAACGTCACGTGTACATTATACATGGGAAAGGTACCGGTACCCTCCGCACCGAAATGCACAAATTTCTGAAATCGCACCCCTACGTCCAATCGTTCTCCACAGCCGACATATTCCACGGTGAAGACGGTGCGACGGAGGTAACCATGAAAGAAGCAAAATTCGGGTAATCCTGACGGGGATACGACATCATTGTATTGACACAGAAAGCACCGAAGTCAATGAAATACGCCGTACCGACCCTGCCGAATGAAAGAAGGCTTCGGGACGACCCGAAGCCTTTCGATTAGACGGAGGTTAACAATTTAATAGATTCGTTCGAGGACTCGTTTATCATTGAGTATTGCCCAGATAAATGAGGCGCCTTCGACCCGGCTTTCGCCTTTGTGCCTGGCGACCGAGTCAAGATCATCAGGTGCGGAAACCATATACTGGTTCATGTACTGGTACGCTTTGAAAAAATTATTTTCGTTAATATGATGTCCGACCTTCTCTTCTTCAGGTGAAATAGAAATGCCTTTATTTTCGAGGGCATATTGAAATTTAGTTCCTGATTTTGTCTGAAATTCATGACCCTGCAGTGTGGTAATCGTATTCCAGACTTCATCAAAACATATTCTGACCAATTGATTCCTCCTTGGATTACTCTATGACTCATTATGCTTCACAACCGGAAAACGCACAAAGGGTTTACCGCACAATCTACACAATCATATCCACAGAACCGTTCCATTTACATATTAAACGTAACTATATTCAAACCATATACGGATATTTACTTTCCTATGCACACTTTTAGTTGTATATTTACGCATATTGCGCATTTTTACACTGGATGCCCCATCTTGACAAATAGCAGTGCCAGTCCTATACTCCAATTCCCGGTATACCACTATTCACTACCTGTTTTCTACTCTCTTTCAATATGAGAGGTGCTTATGGTTGGTAAAAGGTACCCGTTCATCTGGAGCGAGTACCTTTTTTGTTTTCCATTCGGAATACCATAAGGGAGGTGATAGGCATTGCATAAACCGGAAACACCATTTGGAAGCCTGCACCGAACAGGGTTCACGGCCATACCAGGCGTCAGGGCAGGCACAAAAAAGGAGGAATGAAACCATGACAACGAAACCAAAAGGAACAACCGGACTCACATTCCGGAACATGAGAGATAATGACATCTTCGATATTGCAGCGCTCGCCAGCAGCATCAACGGACCTGAAAGTACCGTTTCAGGGACCGGCGTTATCGAGAGTTACATAACCGGTGAACCCGGGCTGAGCTGTGTCGCCGAGATTGACGGAAAAACAGTTGGGTTTATTCTCGGCAGACAGTCGTACACGCCGTCGCCGGATATCGAATCAGCCTGGGTACAGTTAATCGGAGTCGATCCCGGCTACCGCCGTCTGGGAATCGCAAAAAGCCTGCTCGACACGTTCTGCCGCCGCTGCAGCGAACGCGGTGTCAAGACAATTCATGTCTCAGTTCCGGCGAATAACGGTGATTTCCAGTTCTTCCTGAGGGACAGCGGATTCGAGGCAGGCGAATGGATTCACTTCACGAGAACGATTTAACACCATTCTTCTCCATGCACAAGAAGGCTTCGGGAAAAACCCGAAGCCTTTCTTCCGGTCTGCTCTTTTCAGCGTCCGAACCGATTTTGAAGATTTAAAATTCAACCGGGACATTACGGGCCGGCGCTTCCTCCTGTATAATCAGGTATCCGACTAATTATTCAGGAGGATTAATGTATGCATAACGCTCCATATTCCCTCGAAAACAAGGTGGCACTCATTACCGGCAGCGGAAGAGACATC
>CAYSQK010000251.1:0-3077 GCA_964433075.1 uncultured Dehalococcoidales bacterium | reverse complement strand
AGCGGACCGGCGGGCGCTTGCCCGAAGTTTCCTTGCCGGCAGTCTTCTGACCCTCGGCATCATGCTTGCCCTGTATCTGGGCTCACTGCGGGACTTCGACTGGCTGTTCTACCGGTTTCACCTGATTGCGTTTTCGAACGAACACTGGTCGGCTCAGGGGTACATGCTCAAGTTGTTTCCGGGAGGCTTCTGGTACGACGCAACGCTGTTTTGCTCACTGGCGATGGTACTGGTGTCGGCTGTCATCGGCGGCATTTCAGGCGGATGGCTGTATCGTACCGGAAAAGGCTTGCATTTTCAGCGATTGATGTCATAATACTAATAAGCGCCCGGTATATGTGAACAGACATACAGGAGAAACCTATGAAAACACAATTGATATCGATTTTTTTACTGACGAGTATTCTCGCTCTGCTGATGATTCCCGGCTGTAAAGGTGCCGGCTCCGGCGGCGATGTCGTGACGGAGAAGAAAGACGTCTCCAATTTCAATGCACTCGATATCGGCAGTGCCTTTGAAGTCGATATCCGACAGTCCGATACGTACAGCCTGACGATTCATGCAGATGAGAGTTACATCGATTACATTGAAGTGACGCAGACCGGGAATCTCCTGAAAATCTACCTCAGCCCGAGGCACATATTTACCGATTTTACCCTCGGTGACCGCGAGCTCAGGGCGGAAATTACTTTGCCTGATATCAGTCAACTGGTGGTATCCGGAGCAACCAAGGGTACCGTGACCGGGTTTTCTTCTCATAGTTCACTGGGCGTCGTTGTTTCCGGGGCGTCGACCCTGAAGATGGACAGTATTGCTGCCGGTATTACCGATATCGAAGTGTCCGGTGCCAGCACCCTGACCGGCAATCTGACAGCGTCGACGGTGAACTTTATCGTCTCCGGTGCCAGCAGTCTGGAACTTTCCGGTACGGCGGATATTGCGGGAATGGAAGTATCGGGAGCAAGTCACGCCCAACTGGAAAAATTCAAAACGCAGGCAGTAACCGCGAATGTTAACGGTGCCAGTTCCGCCACCATCAACGTGGAACAGACACTGAATGTCGAGGTCAGCGGAGCGTCGAGCCTCTACTTTATCGGTAACCCGACCCTCGGTACCACGACCATTTCAGGAGCATCGACCATCAAGCACAAGGACTAGCTGCCGGACAGCCTCTGTCTGAATGCCCCGTGCATCACGATAGCCGCTGCTACCGATGCATTGAGCGAGCTGATATTCCCTTTCATGGGGATGTGCGCGACCCTGTCGCAGTTTTTCATGACGAGCGGCGAAAGCCCCTGTCCTTCACCGCCGATGACGATTGCCGAAGGCATGGTGAAATCGATGTCCGCAAAATCGGTTTTTCCTGACATGTCGATTCCTGTTACCCAGATATTCTTCTTTTTCAGGGTATCGATAGTCTGGGAAATATTGGCTGCCCGTGCCACCGGGACGTATTCGATTGCTCCCGCAGAGGTCCGGGCGACGATTGAGGTGAGGCCGACCGCCCGCCGCGACCGAATGATGACCCCGTGAATGCCGGTCGCTCCGGCAGTGCGTAGAATTGCCCCGAGATTGGCCGGGTCTTCGATGCCGTCGAGGATACAGAACAGCGCCGGTTCGCCCGTTTTTTCCGGCAGTGCCAGCAGGTCGTCGAGGCTGGCATAATCCCGCGCTGCCGCCAGTGCCATGATGCCGCGGCTTTCCCCGTTGACACTTTGACGGTCGAGTACACGCCGTTCGGCATACTCGACGGGTATTCTCTGCTGTCTGGCCAGTTCGAGGATTTCATTGACCGCTGCATCCGGCTTCAATCCCTTTGCCAGCAGTACTTTATTCACCGGTCGTCCCGATTTCAACGCTTCGAGAACCGGGTTCTTTCCTTCGATGGTGTCGGTCATGTCTCTCTCATCAGTCTGCCGAGCCTGTGTTCGGCGTCGTTCTTTTCGAATGGGCTTATCCTGCTCCTGCCGACTGCTTTTCTGAGCAGGTCGATGGAGCGGTCGTAGGTTTCCCGGTCGACCGGGTAGGGAATGCCGTCCTTGCCGCCGTGAGCGAAGCTGTATCTCGCCGGGTCACGGTAGCTCGGCGCCACGCCGTGGACGAGTTCCGATATCAGACTGAGTGCCCGGATGGTTTTCGCACCGACTCCCGGGAGACCCAGCAGGTGGGTGAAATCGTCCGGCTGATTCTGATAAGTACTGAGCAGAATTTTCTTCAGACTGTCCGGATGGAGGTCTTCGGTGCGTAAATCATGCCGTTTCGGCAGGGTCAGGGTCTTTATTTTATGAAGGTCGAGGATAATTGCCTCCGGTTTCTCGTTTTTGACGATGCCGGCGATTGTTTCTCTGGCGGAACTGCTTTCATTCGCTACCAGATTCAGGGTCGTTCCTTTGGCTTCGGAAGCGATTGCCGAGTGGGGCTCGTTAACGAAATCGCTCACCGCCGTGCTCAGCCAGTGGTACCGCCGGGCATACTTGTTCGTCTCGTTCATTCCCTGCTGGACAACCGCCCATGAGCCGGTTTTCGTGAATATGAACGAGTGGTGGTAGAGCTGGTACCCGTCCTGGACGGCAGCGCTGTCGACCTTTGCCGACATGCGGCTGGCGTAGACGAGCGGTTCGGGATTGAGGGAAACGATGTTCCCCCAGGTTTCAAGTTCCGAGGGGGTTTTTCGTGATGCTGCGCCTTTTCCGCCGGCAACGAAGAGTCCGAGGTCTTTTTCACGGCCTTTGATGCCCTCTTTCAAGGCGCCGCAGACGGTTGTGGTCACGCCGCTTGAATGCCAGTCAAAGCCGAGGATGCAGCCGAACGCCTGGAACCAGTAGGGATGGGAGAGTCGTACGAGCATCTCTTCGGGCCCGTAGTCTTCGATGATGACGGTGGTGATTTCCCTCGCCAGTTTGACCATGCGCTCGAACAGCCAGCGAGGGGCTTTCCCTCCGTGGAGGGGAAGGTTGGCAATTCCTGTTCTGGCAGGGCCGGACATCGGATAGCTCCGCTTAACCGGCGCAGTGCGAGCAGTTGCCGGATGAAGATCGGAAGAGCACACGTCTGAACTCCAGTCACGAGATTCCATC
>CAYSQK010000250.1:0-3089 GCA_964433075.1 uncultured Dehalococcoidales bacterium | reverse complement strand
AGCGCCGGATAATCCAGACCGAGCGATTTCATGTATCCGGGAGGAAAGGATTCGACAACGATATCGGCGGTTTTGACCAGTTCCTTTACTATCTCTTTCCCGGCAGCGGTCTCGATATCGAGGGTAATACTCCTCTTATTGGTGTTGTAGGAAAACCAGTACAGGCTTTTTTCGGGGTCGATTTCGTCATGATAGTACGGACCGATATTCCGGGACGAATCTCCGCCCGGCTTTTCTATCTTGATTACATCCGCTCCCATGTCAGCCAGTATTTTTCCGCACAGCAGGCCCTGTTCGTTCGTCATATCGAGCACCCGGTAGGGACTCAGCATGCCGGTATCATCGGTTGGTTCGGACATGGTTGTTTCCTCCTGATTAATTGTCAACGTATTACAAAAACATGATTCCTGCATATGAAAAAACGGATATATGATTTGGAGTTATTTAACACTTTTTCCTCCATTTATTCAAATCCGGTTCACCGTTTTTTTTCAGCTTTCTTTTCGAGGAAAGACGCTCTGCTCCGGACAAATTCATCGGAGGCCATCGTTCCGGCTGACAATCTGCTTTCAAGTTTCAATCCTTTGGAGAGTGTCATGTCATACCCCTGATAAAGAGCCTCCTTGACCGCCTGCAGGGCGAGCGGTGAAAAACCGGATAAACGCCGGGCGAGTTCTTTTGCTTCCGCCATCAAATTATTACCCGACACTACCTTGTTTACCAGGTGCAGGTTCAATGCTTCCCGGGCATCAATAACAGACCCCGTCAAAATCAGTTCCAGCGCCTTACCGAAGGGGATGAGGCGGAACAGCCGCTGGGTGCCTCCCCAGCCGGGAATAATGCCCAGGGATACTTCAGGGAGGCCGAACACGGCATTCTCAGAGGCAATCCGTATATCGCAGGCAAGGGCGATTTCGAGGCCTCCTCCGAGAGCATACCCGTTGACCGCGGCGATAAGAGGTTTGCCGATTTCGAGTCCCCGGACCAGTGTCCCTTCCGGACGTGCGTCTGCGTTTCCCCGACCATCCGGTTGAACCGATTTGATGTCCATCCCGGCGCAGAAGGATTTTTCACCGGCGCCGGTGATGATGGCCGCTCTGAGTTCGGGGTCGTTATTAAAATCAGTTATCCTATCCGATAACTCTGTCAACGTCTTCGGATTGAGGGCGTTCAGTATATCGGGGAAATCAATCGTAATAACAGCAATGCTGCCTTCTTTGTTATACGTTATCGGCATGGAGTGCTCCAGGTTGTTTTCGGATTCATTCGTGTCCCGCCGTGTTCATTTTCGATATCAGCTTTTTAATTCTTCCAGGTCTTTAAACAAGTCCAGAGATTCAGGATTGGCCAGAGCATCCCTGTTTTGAACCGGCAGCCCGTGGATGACATTCTTCACTGCCAGCTCTACTTTTTTGCCGTTGATGGTATAAGGGATATCAGCCACAGGGATGATTCTGGCAGGAACGTGCCGGGGAGATGCGTTATTCCTGATAACCGTTTTCAGTTTCTGAACGATTGATTCGTCGAACGGGTTACCTTCTTTCATTTTTACGAAGAGAATAATCCGTATATCGTTATCCCAGGTTTGTCCCACCACGATACTGTCCTGGATTTCTTCCACCGTTTCTACCTGCCGGTAGATTTCGGCGGTACCTATTCTGACCCCTCCCGGTTTCAGGGTAGCATCCGAACGGCCGCTGATAACCAGCCCGCCGGTTTCCGTTATCTTTGCGAAATCACCGTGCCGCCAGATGTTGGGATACATTACAAAATAGGTATCCCGGTAGCGTGATTTATCCGGGTCGTTCCAGAAATACAGAGGCATCGATGGGAAGGGTCTGGCACAGACCAGTTCTCCTTCCTGACCGATATGCGGATTTCCGCTCTCGTCGAATATCCTGACGTCCATAGCCAGTCCGAGCCCCTGCATCTCTTCGCAGTATATCGGACTGATGGGGTTGCCGATTCCGAAACAGGCAATGGCTTCGGTTCCGCCCGAAAGATTATTCAGGAAGACATCCGGTTTTATGTCCCGGTAAACGTACCGGTAGTTTTCCTCCATCAAGGGAGAACCGGTGGATATCATAGTTTTCAGACCGGCGAGGTTATGACTGGATGCCGGCTTGATACCGGCCATCTCTATCGTCGAAAGATACTTCGGGCTGGTTCCCCATATCGTCACTTTTTCATCCTGAACGAGGTCAAGCAGTTCCAGGTTATCTGACGCGAACGGTGAACCGTCATACAAAACGAGGGTTGCTCCCTGCGTCAGCGAGCTTACCAGCCAGTTCCACATTACCCAGCCGCAGGTTGTAAAGTAGAAGACAGTATCTTCTCTCTTTACATCGGTGTTGAGCATGAGTTCCTTCAGGTGCTGAAGGAGAATGCCGCCTGCCCGGTGGACAACGCATTTCGGTTTATCGGTCGTCCCCGAGGAATAGACAATGTAAATGGGGTGGTCGAACGGTAACTGGACGAATTGTATCGCTGACGGTGGGAAATCAGCGATAAAGTCATCGAAAAGGACTGCGCCGGGCAACCTGCCTGTATCAGGAGATTGTTCGGTATAGGGGATGACGATTACTTTTGTGACGGACGGCAGTTCACCGAGCACGGAAGCGACGCGTTCCAGTGAGTCATGGGTTTTTCCGTTATACACATAGGCGTTCGCGGTCAACAGGACTTTCGGGGCTATCTGCTGGAAACGGTCGAGAATCCCCTTTGTTCCGAAATCCGGTGAGCAGGACGACCATACGGCACCCAGGCTGGTTGCGGCCAGCATGGCAATAACCGTTTCAATCATATTCGGCAGAAATCCGGCCACCCGGTCGCCGACCCCCACACCGGCAGACGCAAGGGCTTTGGCTAATTGCGAAACCTTATTAAAGAGTTCAGCATACGTGATTCGCCGGGGTGCCCGTCCTTCGCCTTTGAAGACGAGCGCTGTTCGTTCGTCACGGTACCGGAGCAGATTTTCAGCAAAATTCAGTCTGGCTCCGGGAAACCAGCGTACGTCAAGCATGTCCTGAAGGTCCGTCAGATCGGAAGAGCACACGTCTGAACTCCAGCCACCGCTCATTATCTCGTAT
>CAYSQK010000249.1:0-3100 GCA_964433075.1 uncultured Dehalococcoidales bacterium | reverse complement strand
TGTTGAAGGACCGGGGTTCAGATTCCTCGTTCGTGTCGGCAATAACGGTGAACCGGGAGAAGTCTTCATCTACTGTCCGGAAGTCGAACGCCGCAAAAGTGTTCCCCTCCTGCCGGTCGAAAAAGCCTTCGAAGAACTTCAAAAAGGGAACGGGTTATGGACAACCTATAACGAGAAAACTATCATCCTCGAAGAAGTCGGACTGCGGTATTACCTCCAGCCGGTTAATGAGACTCAGGAATACGTATTACCCGTTTATGTGTTTCAGGGCTACGGGTTAAATGACGACGGCACACAGGGAAATGAAGCTCAGGCAATCGTGAATGCTGTCGATATCGGTAACTCCCGGTAACTTTTTTTCGGAGCGGAGATCGTTTAATACCAGGGCTGCACCCGAAAATCATCGCGCTCTCCATTTGACCCTCAAATACCGCTGTGATACTATTATTTCATTCCAGATAGCGTGAATCCCCGGTATTATTCACCCGAATTTCAAACGATTTTTCAGCTATTGGTAAATTTTTCCGGAAAAAGGTTGAATGCATCTCTACGAAGAAGAGCTTGCTGCGGTTTCACCCGATAGAGAAACGCTGCTCACCGTCGGTGTCTTCGACGGCGTTCATATCGGCCACAAATACCTCATCTCGCACGCCCGGCAGATAGCCGGATCGAAACACCTCGCCAGCGGCGTCATCACCTTTAAAAAGCACCCTCTCGAAGTCCTCGCCCCCGAAACGGTGCTCCCCTACCTGACAAACTGCGAGGAAAAGGTCGAACTCCTCAAAGCCGAAAAGGTCGACTACGTTATCCCTCTCACCTTTTCCCGTGAAATGGCCGACCTCTCCGCCCGGGAATTCGTTACCCTCCTCATCAAATACCTGAAAATGCGCGCCCTCGTTGTCGGCATGGATTTCTCCCTCGGAAAAAACCGGGAAGGAGATATTCCCACCCTCAGAAAACTCGGCGACGAACTCGGATTCACCGTCGATATGGTCGAACCGCTCGATTTTCACGGAGAAGTCGTCAGCAGCACCCGGATTCGTAAATTCCTCAAGGAAGGCAATCTCAGGAAAGTCTCCGAATACCTCGGCCGGACCTTCAGCCTGAACGGTATCGTCACCGGCGGCGACCGGCGGGGACGGACCATCGGCTTCCCCACCGCCAATATCGAGACGGATTCGGTACAGTCGCTCCTGCCCGACGGCGTGTATGCCACCTGGACGGATATCGAAGGGAAACAGTATCCCTCGGTTACCAATATCGGCAAACGCCCGACTTTCAGGAAAAAGGAACGAACCGTCGAAACCTACGTTATCGGTTTTCAGGGCAACCTCTATGACAAGGAACTGAAACTGGAAATCGTCGACCTTCTCCGCCGTGAAAAGAAGTTCGAAAACGCCGAAGAACTGAAAAAGCAGATTGCCGAAGACATCGAAAACTCGAAAGCCGTCCTCGGCCTCCCTCTCAACTCGTCAGGCTCCACCTGCTCCTGTTAACCCTGACGTTTCTACTTATTTTTGTACCCCCTTGTCTTTCAGCTTTTTAGCGCTTGGATTATGAAATAATATTAGATATACTCTTTAGGTAACCAACCGGTAAGATAAAATATTTAAAGAAGGTGACAAATGAAACAACTGCGTATCCCCGGACCGACCCCCTGCCCTGACGAAGTGCTGAAGGCGATGGCCATGCAGATGATTAATCATCGCGGGCCTGAATTCGTCGCCACCATGAACAGGGCAACCGAAAATCTGAAAAAGGTATTCCAGACGCAAAATGACGTCTTTATCCTTACCGGTTCGGGTACGGGCGGCCTTGAGGCCGCCGCTGTCAACACAATGTCACCTGGTGATAAAATCCTTTCCGTCCAGAACGGTGTTTTCGGCGAACGGTTCGCCACCATCGCCTCCGCCTTCGGCGCCGATGTTACCCCCCTCAAATTCGAGTGGGGACAGGCGCCTGACCCGGCTGCGATTGAGAAAGCCCTCGCCGCCGATGCCTCGATTAAAACCGTGCTGGTAACCCATAACGAAACGTCGACCGGCGTGACATGCGATTTGAAATCGATAAGCAAGGTCGTCAAGAACGCCGGCAAACTGCTCGTGGTCGATGCCATCAGCAGTCTCAGCTCGATTAACCTGCCGGTCGATGAGTGGCAGTGCGATGTCGTTATCTCCGGCTCCCAGAAAGGCTGGATGGTGCCGCCCGGACTGGTTTTTGTCAGCGTCAGCCAGGAAGCCTGGAAAGCGTATGAAAACGCCAGAATGCCGCGCGTCTACTGGGATTTCTCCCGCGCCAAAAAATCGCTCGAAAAAGGCCAGACCCCCTGGACGCCGGCCGTCTCCCAGATTTTCGCCCTCGATGCCGCCCTGACCATGATACTCGATGAAGGTATCGAAAACGTCTTCGCCCGGCATATCCGGATAGGTGAAAAGACGAGAAACGGCCTCAAAGCCCTCGGACTGAAGCTCTTTGCCGATGAAAAACACGCCTCGAATACCGTCACCTCCGTGCAGACATCGAACGGTCTCGATACAAAGAAAGTCACTACCATCATGAGAAATGAATACGGCATCGTTCTCGGCGGCGGGCAGCAGAAGCTGGACGGACAGATATTCCGCATCGGCCACATGGGGCTCGTCAGCGAAAACAATATCGATGATGTTCTCACTACTCTGAAAGCCGTCCTTCCGAAAGCCGGCTTCAGCGGTAAATAACTGACGGAAAGATATTTGAAATGACAAATCAACATAAAGAAGAAACATCCCTGAAGAAAGTACTCGTCACCGAATCGCTCGATAAAGGCGGGCTCGACCATCTCCGTCAGCACGCTCAAGTCGATGTCAAAACAGACTTGTCCCACGAAGACCTCGTGAAAATAATCGCTGATTATGATGCGCTTATCGTACGGAGCCAGACAGATGTCAACGCCGAAGTCCTCGAAGCCGGCAAAAAGCTCCAGGTCGTCGGCCGCGCCGGTGTCGGCGTCGATAATATCGATACCGCCGCCGCAACCTCCCGCGGTATCATCGTCGTCAATGCCCCCACCAGCAATACCACGGCGGCTGCCGAACACACCATCGCCCTCATGCTCGCCCTC
>CAYSQK010000248.1:0-3105 GCA_964433075.1 uncultured Dehalococcoidales bacterium | reverse complement strand
CCGGGAACCGTTATCCACGTCATGGATTCGTGCAGTGTGACCGCCGCCGAAGGGTTCATCGCCCTGGCAGCCGCCCGGGCAGCCGAAAAAGGCGGGACACTCGAAAACGCCGTTCAGGCAGCCAGGACAGTTCAAAGCAAGGTATCATTCTACGCCCTGCTGGAGACCATCAGGCATGTCTACCGGACCGGGAGAATACCGAAGATAGCCAGTCAGATAGGCTCGGCACTCAACATCAAACCGATACTGACAGGGGCGGACGGGCTGGTCCGTTTCAAGGGAATCGTCGGGAGCAAACCCAAAGGGACAGAGAAACTGCTTCACATCATGAAAGAGGATATGAAAGACAGGCCGGCGCATATCGGCATCATGCACGCCTGCGTTCCCGATGAAGCCGAAGCAATGAAACAGCAGGCAGCGGCAGTATTCAACTGCGCTGAATTATGGATATCCGAATTCACCCCGGTCATGGGATACGCCACCGGAACCGGTACGCTGGCAGTCGCGTATTACGCGGACTGAAAAGGATACCACCTCCAACAGCCCGTCGGTTCAGAAAGAGGTTTTTCTTTCATGCCGGATTCCTGTTTGACCGCAGCCGCACCCTTCATTTACACTGCATATGAGGTAACGCCATGAACAAACAAGCGGTTAACAACAGTGTCTACGATTTAACGTCGGTCCGATTACCGGTGCTTTCCGGTTTTGTGTTACGGCTGCTGGTACGGCTGATGGAAAGCCCGTTTGCCGGGCTGATTCAGAACAGCCTGCTCGAAAAAGCCGGGATTACCGCCTTCAGGAAGCGGGTCGTCGATACGCTGCCGACCTTCATTCCCTCGTTCGATACCCGGGCCGGCGAGGGCACCGATGAACCGGCGACAATCGAATTCCCTGCAGCCGCGCGTCAGGAAAAAACCGCCGGGTTCCGGTTCAACAGCATCACCGACTACGCCCGGGCCTACCGTGAAGGCATCATCACCCCGGCGGAGGTTGCGGAACGATTTCTGCAATCGGCCGGGGAATCGGATAAAGGCAGCCGTCCCCTGCGTGCTTTCATCGCCCTCGACCGCGAGGATATGATGCGGCAGGCAGAAGCATCGGTAAAACGATTCAAAGAAGGAAAACCGCTCGGTTTGCTCGACGGCGTACCGGTAACGATTAAAGATCAGTTCAGCGTCAGGGGCTACCCGGCAACCGTCGGGACACGCTTCATGGGAACATCGCCCGCCGCTGCCGATGCCGCGCCGGTTGCCCGGCTGAGAGAAGCCGGGGCCGTCATCGCCGGGAAAACGAACATGCACGAGCTCGGCCTGGGAGTGACCGGCCTCAATCCAAGCCACGGCACAGCCCGGAACCCGTATAACCCCGGTCATCATACCGGCGGCAGTTCGAGCGGCTCGGCGACCGCCGTTTCAGCCGGATTCGGGCCGGTTTCGCTCGGCGCCGACGGCGGAGGCTCGATACGCATCCCGTCATCGTTCTGCGGCCTGGTGGGACTGATGCCGACCTTCGGCAGGGTCAGCCTGGCCGGAGATTCGCAGCTGTGCTGGAGCGTCGAGCATGTCGGTCCGCTGGCGGCGACCGCCGCGGATGCAGCGATATTGTATCGAACCATCGCCGGACGGGACGCCGGTGACCCGTTCACCTTCAGTCAGCCGCCCGTATCGCTGAATGGTATCGACGGTGACGATATCCGCGGCCTGACAATCGGGATTTACCCTGACTACTTCCACCACGCGGAAACGGAAACCGTTTCCCTGTGCGAAACACTGCTGAAAGCCCTGGAAGGCCTCGGCGCCAGGGTCAAAGAAATCACCCTCCCCGGCCTCGAAGCCGGTCGGGTCGCTCACAGCATCACAATAGCCGCCGAGATTTCGCAATCGATTGCCAAATATCACCGGCAGCATGCCGGACATTACGGACTCGATGTCCGTCTGAACCTGGCGATGGCCCGAAGATTCACCTCGCACGATTTTCTGCTGGCGCAGCGGGTGCGGAGCCGGCTGATCAGCACGTTCGAAAAAGCCTTCAGCGAGGTCGATGTCATCATCACCCCGACCACCGGCATACCGGCGCCGGCTGTTCCCGAAAACAGACTTCCGGAAGGCCATTCGGACCTGTCGACGCTCTATGAAATCATGCGCTTCACCACCCCGGCCAACATGACCGGCCTGCCGGCAATTTCATTTCCGGCGGGGTACACGAAAGCCGGACTGCCGGTCGGAATGCACGTCACCGCCAGAGCCTGGCAAGAACCGAGGCTGCTGCAACTGGCGGCAATCGCGGAAGGACTGGTTGAAAAGCAGAAGCCGCAGGTGTACTACGATTTACTCGCCTGAGACGACCGTTTTGTTTCGACCGCTTCGGTAAGGTACCCTTCAAGCTGGCGGGCGATACTTTCGAAGCTGTGGGTCTTCGTTACGTAGTCGAGGCCGGCCCTGCCGAGTGTGTGCGCCCGTTCGGGCGATTCAAGCACCGCGAGTATCGCCGAAATCATCTCCTCCGGTTTTTCAGCATACACAATGCCCTGCTCTTCTCCGGGGATGACGACTTTCAGCCCGGGCAGCGGCGTGGCGATGAACGGCTTGCCGCAGGCGAGAAACTGGACCGTCTTGCCGGGGAAAATATCACGGGTGGCGCCGGTAATCCGGAAGGTATTGATACAAACATCGGCCAGATTTATGTAAAGCGGCATCATGGTGTACGGTTCGAAGCCGGTAATGGTAACCGAATCTCTCAGACCATGCTTTTCGATACACTGCTCGAGTTCCTGACGCTGAGGCCCGTCCCCTACGATGAGTAACTTTGCCTCCGGAATTTTTTCCGTCACGGTACCGAACAGCGGAATCAGGTCATCAAGCCCTGAAAAGTCGAACAGCGTTCCCATGAAAAGGACAATTTTATCTTTTTCACTGAATCCCCATTTCTTCCGCACGTCATCAGCAGGAATCCCGGGATGGAAGATATTCATGTCGACCGGCATCAGCAGCGGTCTGATGATAGCTTCATCGGCTCCCAGTTCTTTCACATACCCCGTTAAACCGGGCGTAAGGGACAAGATCGGAAGAGCGTCGTGTAGGGAAAGAGTGTAGGATAGGGTGGTGG
>CAYSQK010000247.1:0-3125 GCA_964433075.1 uncultured Dehalococcoidales bacterium | reverse complement strand
CGAAGCAATACCGGTAACCGGGAACTGCATCGTGTCCTTTTTTGTATTTTCCACCGCTGAACAGCACTCTACTGTTTGAAAACCGGGGAGGTGATGCCTTTGCACTGATTACCCGCCAAATGGTACCTGTTACAGCACGAGAACCATTGCTGTTTCCCTGATATTGAACGAACGTTGATTTTCATTAAAGAGAAGGGGGAAAATTCAAATGGTGAAAAAGATTGTATGGCTGACCCTGAGTTGCCTGATGGCTCTGGCACTCATCGTTTCGTCCTGCGGCAAGGACGAAGAACCCGGACCAAGCAGTACAGCTGATCCGAAAACACCCAAGTCCGGAGGAACACTGATTGCTTCCGGCGCAGATTTTACCGGCCCCATAGACCCGACCACTGCTCAGGCGATACGCGTCGGGCACATGCAGTATACCAGTAACGAACTCATGCAGGGTGACTGGGCAAAGGGACCTGCCGGAACAGGCGAGACTGCCTGGGACTGGGGATTCCTCGGTGACATTACCCTCATGGCCGGTGAGCTCTGCGAAAGCTGGGAACTCCCGGATAATGAAACGATTATCTACAATATCCGCGAAGGTATTCTCTACCAGGACCGCGCTCCGGCAAACGGACGTGAAATGACAGCCGATGATGTTGTATGGAATATCGATTACCAGTTCAACTACGAAGGCTGCTGGCAGGCCATGTCCTACCCGCCGGGAGACGCGAGACGCCCCACTTCGTGGAAAGCCCTCGACCGGTATACCGTTGAAGTGAAAGTACCGGCCTCAGCACAGGCTATCATGCTCCTTGAAATCGGCGATAACCTTTATGTAAACCCGCCGGAGTGCTGGACCGAAGGTGACGGCTGGCAGGAAGTAACCGAGGTCGTTGGTTCCGGCCCGTTCCTGCTTACCGATTATGTTTCCGGTAGTTCCATTACCTATGAGAAACACCCGAATTACTTCGAATTCGACCCGATGCACCCCGAAAACCGGCTCCCCTATGTCGATACCCTGAAACTGCTCATCATTCCGGACCGCTCGTCACTCCTTTCATCCTTCAGGACCGGACAAATCGACCTGCTCTGGGGAGGAGCCATGAGCGCCGCCAACATCGAAGAAGCTGAAGATGTTATGGAGCGCTGCGAGGATGTTCTCTACTACGAACGGCTCGGAAACGACCGGGTCTGCGGTATGCGGCTCGATAAACCCGAACTCCCATACTATGACCTCCGTGTTCGTCAGGCCATGAACATGGCCGTCGATAAAGAGGCCTTCCTTGAAGACTACCTCAAGGGCAAAGGCGTCATGCTCGGGTATCCCTTCATTCCCGCCGCCGGTTTCGAAAAATTCTATACCCCGCTCGAAGAAATGCCGGAAGAAGTACAAATGCTCTTCGAATACGACCCCGAAAGGGCAAAAACACTGCTCACCGAAGCCGGGTATCCTGACGGCTTCCAGACAACCATTATGTGCGATGCAGCGTATGCCGATGAGGTTTCATTGATTAAGTCCTACCTCGACCAGGTCGGTGTTGTCCTCAATATCCAGACCATGGAAGCCGGCGCCTTCATGGGTGTCTGGGCCGGCCGTAATCATGAAGAAATGATTCATGCCCCGCAATCCGGCCTCTGGGCGCCTTTCGAACAGCTCTGCACCAAGAAAGGCATGTACTCTAACGTCGCCTACCTCGATGACCCGTACTACGAAGAAGTCGGACAGGTTATCGCTTCCGATATGGTTACCAATCCCGACAAGTACTTCAAAACTATGAAAGAAGCGGCGGTCTACGAACTGGCTTCAGCCTGGGGTATCTGGGTTCCCGCCAGAAATACCTATAACATGTGGTGGCCCTGGGTACAGAATTACTACGGCGTATCCTGGGCAGGCTGGGCAAATCTACAGGACCTCTACAAATACTTCTGGGTCGATATGGCAATGAAAAAATCGATGGGATACGAGTAAGTATTTCACCTGCTGAAAAAGGCGGGCTGGACAGCCCGCCTTTTTAAATTAAATGCTGATAATCATTGCATTTCTCGTGTAATTACGGTATATATAATACTCAAAAATGAACAGATTTCGGGAGGGTATTCGATGTCGAAGAACGTCCTCGTTACCTACGGTACGAAATACGGCGCCACCGGAGAAATTGCGGAAAAAATCGGGGAAACCCTGAAAAAAGAAGGCCTTCAGGCAGATGTTTGCTCCGCCGGAAAAGTCGGTGATATTGCGAAGTACGACGCGTTCGTCATCGGCAGCGCTGTCTACATCGGCATGTGGCAGAAAGACGCCGTCAAATTCGTCCAGAATAACCTCGACCTGCTCACAAAAAAACCCGTCTGGATTTTCTCGAGCGGCCCGACCGGCGAAGGCGATATAAAAACATTGATGGCAGGCTGGGAATACCCGAATAAGCTCAAACCCGCTTTCGCACAAATAAAACCCCGCAGCAACGGCCTGTTCCACGGCAAAGCCGACCCCGAAAAGCTGAATTTCCTTTATAAATGGACACTGAAAAATGTCAAAGCCCCCACCGGCGATTTCCGGAAATGGGATGAGATAGAAGCCTGGGCAAAGACTATAGCCAAAGAACTGAAGAAATAAGAATGTGAGAGTACACGTAGCATTCAGTGTCAATCCAAAATCTCCCTCTTTTGTAAAGAGGGATTAAGGGAGATTTAGTATTCTTTGACTGATACATTATCATATCAACCATTTAAACCTAACAACGATACCATCGCCGCCATGCAGGAGGCCGAGCGGATTGCCCGCGACCCCAACACTCAACGCTACAGTGATGGAGAAGAAGCGTTGAGAAAATTGAAAAATATTCCCTCTCCCCATCGCGGGAGAGGGTTAGGGTGAGGGGGTTAGGCGACGTTAATCAGAAGTTCCCAAACTATAACTGCATTAACGACTTCGAATACTCGACGAGCGGCCCGCCCGGCACCAGCCTGATATAATCGCGCAGCAGGTTCTGACTTTCCCTTCTCAGCAGGCCGGCCTGAATCGCAGGCAGGCTGTAGCCGGGTATTTCCCTGCGAGTCTCCCGGAAGAACTGCACCGCAAACTCCGCAGCCCCATCGATAGGCGCTTCGAGGGCATAGAAAATCTCACCGATGAAAAA
>CAYSQK010000246.1:0-3179 GCA_964433075.1 uncultured Dehalococcoidales bacterium | reverse complement strand
TAACCGGCGCGCCCGAACAGGAAATTGACCGCGCCAGGGAAAAGGCTCACCGGGAAGGTCCCATTTCATACATCCTGGAAAAGATGAACCCGAATGGGTACTGGGAAAAACCGGGAGGAGGATACCTGCCGAAGTACACGGCTTCCGTGTGGTCGCTGATTCTGCTTTCGCAGCTCGGAGCGTCGGTTGCATCAGACCAGAGAATCGAAAAAGCATGCAGATGGTACCTCGATAATGCCATCACTCCGCACGGGCAGATATCCATGAACGGGACCCCTTCCCAAACAATCGACTGTATTCAGGGAAACATGCTGACGGCATTTCGCGACATGGGATTTGAAGATGAACGGCTGGATAAAGCCTGGGAGTGGATGGCAAAGACCGTCACCGGTGAAGGAATTGCCCCGATGGGAGACAAATCGACACCGCTGCGCTGGTATTCAGGGAAAAGCGGGCCAAACTTTGCCTGCGGAGCCAACAACAAGCAGCCTTGCGCATGGGGAGCAGTCAAGGTCATGATGGCATTCAGCAGGCTCCCGGAAGAAAAACGGACGCCGTTACTACAGAGAGCAATCGCCCAGGGAATCGATTTCCTGTTCAGTGTCGACCCTGCAACTGCCGGATATCCCTGCGGGTATGCCGGAAAACCGAGCGGTAACTGGTGGAAATTCGGATTTCCCGTATTTTATATCACCGATATTCTTCAAATTGCCGAGGCATTAGCAGGTCACGGATACGCACAGGACAATCGACTGAAAAACACAATCGACCTTATTCTCAGCAAGCGGGACAGCAGCGGACGCTGGCTGCTGGAATACGATTATACGGGAAAGACATGGGTTGACTTCGGCATGAAAAAGCAGCCGAATAAATGGGTAACACTCAGGGCATTGAGAGTACTGAAAGCATCCGGAAAATTTCCTGTCACAGGTAACGAGGAAATGTGTACCGCGTAAAAGATATTTTATAAAACAGGTATTTGGTACCTGTGATTATGATTGACATATTTTTCCACAGACGATATCATTATGGTAAGAATATAAAGCTGGAGTTAATACCGAATTACTTATGAAACATTTAAAACACTTTGTATCGCTTTTTCTGGCGTTCTGTATTACTTTTTCGTTCATGATACCGCCCATTGCCGCCCGTGCTGCCGGTGAAAACATCACTATCGGTGCATCGATAGGCATTCTGGGACAAACCGTTACCGTTTCCGGAACAGGGTTTTCGCCGGGGACAGTCGCACAGCCGTATACCGTTGACATTCTCTTTGGAAAAGGTATCGGGACGACACTCACTGCATCCAACAGATTTTCCGTTTTGAGAACTGCTCAGACGATAAACAGTAACGGAACATTCAGCACAACAATCGCTATACCGAGTCTTCTCGGTGACGGTACCGTCCAGGAAGCAGTCACAAGCGGTACGTACTACATCTTTGTCAATTATCGAAGCGGTTCGACAGGCCGACTCTCACCCGTTATCGACAAAGAGTACTTTCAGGTACTTGCCGGCGATTTAAGTGTTGCTCCGGGTACCGGCTATGCCGGTACCGAAGTTCGGCTCTCAGGCAGCGGCTTCGGCAGCATGGAAGCTCTCATTATCAGATATGATTCAGAAATTTTAACGGCAATTGCGGGAGACAAAGCGCTCTCGAACGGAGCCGTCAGTAATACCAGAATATATATTCCGGCCAGTACCGCCGGTATGCATGCTCTCACGGTAACGGGAGCAAGTTCAGGCCATCAAATCGGAAATATCTTCACGGTCAGACCGAATATTCTCTTCCGACCGGAAGACGCAGGTATTGCCAGCAACAAGATATCCATGTACGGGACAGGTTTCGGAGCCAGTGTTCCCATTGAAGTGAAATTCAATAATGTTGCCTTCTATAACGGGGTAACGCAGAGCAACGGCAGTTTCGTCACCGAATTCGCACCTCATCAGTTACCGGAAGGAAATTATACCGTTGTCGGAAGAGACAGCCTGAGCAATACAGTTCAGGTCAGCTACGTCGTTTCGGACGCACAGGTAACGATGGAACCGACAGCCGGCAGTCCGGCATGGGATGTTCTCATCACCGGTGACGGTTTCCAGGCAAACAAACCGATAACCATCAGTTTCGAAGGATTCCAGGAAAACAAAAACGTCACCGCCACGTCCGATGCGGAAGGAAATTTCACAACTGTGTTCTCTGTCCCCTGGGCAGACAAAGGAACTTGGGATGTCACGATAACGGACGGGTCCTTCACCAAGGTACTGCCGTTCGAGGTCAATACCAGCATTCGCATCAACCCCATAACGAGTGCCGCTCAACCGGGTACCGTCGGTGAAACAATCGCCATCGAAGGCACGGGATTCCTCGCCGGCAGGCCGTTGACCGTTCGTTTCAGCGGAACACAGGTTATGACCGGTCAGGTTCAGTCAAATGGCACGTTCCATGTCGAATTCCCCGCCCCGTCAGCAGCGGGCGGTAATCACCTCATCGAAGCAACCGACGGCACGAATACCGAGAGGTACGGATTTGTCATGGAGGCGATACCTCCGGCTATCCCCGAAATGCTTGTTCCTGAAGCTGGGAAAAAAGCAAAAGCTTACTTCGACTGGAGCGACGTCACCGATGACAGCGGTGTCACCTATACGCTGCAGGTCGCTACCGATACCGCATTCACCAACATCCTCCTCGAGAAAACCGGTCTGGCAGTTTCCGAATACACGGTACTGAAAACAGAGATGTTGAATGCCGTCAGTAAAGACACACCGTACTACTGGAGAGTAAAGGCTACCGACCAGGCGTTCAACGACAGTTCATGGACAGCCGCCAGCCCCTTCTACATGAGCTTCGGTTTCAGTTTGCCTCAGGCGGTCATATACATCATCATCGTCGTTGCCGCACTCGGACTGGCAACCTTCACCTTCTGGCTGGGCAGGAAAACGGCATACTACTAGGATTCGATTCCCTTATCACAAAACCAAAAAGAGGCTTCTTTTCAGAAGCCTCTTTTTTTATCTTGAGAATTCAGATTAACAGCTTGTTTCGAGTATCCGAATGACCTTCGTAGCGGCTTTCACCGGTCCGAGGTTGTTAACTTTTTCGAGGGCAGTATGGACATCCTCTTCCCTGGCTTTATAGGTAGTCATGACGATATGGACAAACTCGGTCTGTGCCGATTCTT
>CAYSQK010000245.1:0-3200 GCA_964433075.1 uncultured Dehalococcoidales bacterium | reverse complement strand
ATACTGTCAGTTACATCAGCTTCGATATCGTTGACCATAACCACCGCATCCGCAACCGTGACAATGCCGGATAGTTCAACCGGACTTTCGGTCACAACCGCCCCTTCTTCGTGAGACGTTATGTCTATCGCGAGTGCCGGTATGTATGCAACCGAAAGAGCCTGCGACTGCGTACGATTTCCAAGAACAGCCGAGACCATGATGGTGTTTTCACCAGGGACAAGCCCGACATCCATCGAGAAAGCACCGACATCATCGATATCCACCTCGATATCATTGACCGTCACAACAGAATCAAGCCTCGCAACGATACCTTTGACCGTAACCATGTCCTCGGTTACTTCGGACCTTACGTCCGGTGATTCGATTTCAAGACCGGGTAAAGGTTCGTAATATATCGTCAGAGCACGGTCGGCCGACAGCTTTTTATGTCCCGCCGAAATAGTGATGAGATTTTCGCCTTCTTCAATATCGATTTTAACCGTAAAACTACCCGTACCGGTCACCGATACGGCCTTGCCGTTAACTTTAACTTCAGCTTTTGGCTCGGATACCTTACCCTGGAGCGAAATCGTAGGTTCTGTTACCTTATCGCCGTTTCTGGGCTGATATATATTAATGGTCAATTCGCTGCCCGAACAGCCTGCCAGCGAAAACATAAATGCAGCGGCCAGGCATATAGCACTTACAACAATTCCCATTTTTTTCACAAAAATCCCTCCCCTTATGTTCACAATAATGGACAATCGTTTCAGGTCAGTCGAGGAACACCACCAGGTACCTTAGCTTTGTCCGACCTTTACTTCGGCATGTTTCCATTCGATATGTTTTTTCAGGGTTGTCTCATCCAGACATTCCAGTCCGCAGATTTTACACTTCGTCTCGGCAACGGCTACCGGTTCTTTTTTCTTTCCGAACATTCTGTCACCTCCTGAATAGTATCTTTCTATGTGCGGAACACCCGAGTGTCCTGTATCCATACTAAGATCGGAAGAGCGTCGTGTAGGGCAAGAGTGTAGACAAGGGTTAAACGAAAGTTGAAGGTTGGTTGAACTTTGGTTAAATGTGCGGATGAATGAATTTTTTCAAAGAATCAGAATGAGGATTGTACGAAACAACGCGCGAACCCGGCTGGAGAAATCGATTGCTTACAGCCCTTTCCAGGTAACAGCCGCATACAGGGGAAGGCAGACCGTGACCGTGGTACCGCGGCCTTCTTCACTGGTAATATCCAGCCTGCCGTGGTGGAGTTCGACTATCTGTTTGACAATACTCAGTCCAAGCCCGGATCCTCCTCGTCCGTTTTTATCGGTACCTTTCACCTTGTAAAACGGTTCGGTGATATGAGCGAGGTGCTCTTTCGGAATACCCGGACCGGAATCAGTTACCGTGATATATGCGAATGAATAATCTCCCTTTAGACAGATGACAACCGAGCCATCCCGAGGCGTGAACTTGACCGCATTATCGACGATATTGAGAACCATCTGTTTCATCAGGTCATAATCACCCGATGTAATGACATTTTCCTGAAGCGCAAGTTCAATGTTGACGTTTTGAGAAAAAAGCTGCATTTCCCTATGAATTTCTGCCAGCAGTTCATTCAAATTCACTTTTCCAACAGGGACGGCAGGATGGGAAGCAAGCTGGGTGCTGTAGAGCAGGTTCCCCGTCATACGAGCAAGCCGGCGTACCTCCCGGGCAATCAATTCAAGACTGCGCCCGGTATCCATATCGACACCCTGTTTCATGCGAAGGACATCTATCTGCCCCTGAATGACCGTCAACGGCGTCCGGAGGTCATGGGAAATACCAGCGATGAAGTTTTCTCTGGTTTTAAAAGACGTCTCAAGCTGCTCCATGGTATCATTCAGCGTATCAGCAAGCTGCTGTAACTCAGCCGGACGGGTACTTTCCGGAATGCGGACAGACAGATTTCCACTGCCGATTTCTCTGACCCGACGCAAAATCTGGTCGAGCGGACGGAACCCTCTCTGTAAAACCAGAAAGCCGGTCAACAGGATAATCAGACTGCCAATCAAACCAAAAACCAGAGTATACACCCACAACTCATTCTGAGCCTGAACAATCGTCGAAAGGCTCTCACCGGCCTGGACGAAAACGATGATTTCACCGGTTGTCCGATGATAAACAGGCAGGACAAAAATGCGAAGAGCATCATACCCACGGGTTTTAGCCGTCTCGTATTGTCCTTCAGGTTGTTCAGGTAACAGCAACTGACGGTCCATAATCGGCAGCAATGTATCAGGGACATCGCCGAATGTAACAATCACGTTACCCTCCGGGTCACTGATACGGAGAATAGTCGGGACATAGGGAAGCTGCTGTTCGGTCAGCCAGTCTATCAATTCATTATAGGAGGAAGGGTTCGTTACCGGTGTTACCGCAAGTATATCGGCTATATTCTGCGTCTGCCGTTGAAGACTTTGGTCCACGGTCATACGCAGCCTGTCTACCATAATAGTCTGGGCAGCGAAGGCCATGGCCGTAAAGATAAACGGGAGTAAAACGGCATACCAGACAAAAATCTGTTGACGAAGACTGGTTTTCACTGATCATCCCGTAATGCGTATCCGAATCCCCGGACAGATAAAATCAAGTCCGGCTCTCCTTCAGCATTTAATTTCCGTCTCAAAAACGTGATATACACTTTAACCGGGTCTGTCTCTCCTTCGAAGTCATACCCCCAGACCCGTTCGATAATTACTTCACGACTGACAGGTTTCCCGGGAGTTTTCGAAAGCAGTTTCAGGAGTTCGAATTCCTTTGCCGTCAATTCAATCAACCGGTCACCACGGTGAACCTGGCGTCTTTCGATATCGATTTCCAAATCAGCAACCTTGATAATGCCGGTGGCTTCAGGAGAACGGCGCCTCAGCACCGCCCTGATGCGGGCAACCAGTTCTTCGAAAGCAAACGGTTTGGGTAGATAATCATCAGCTCCGGCTTCAAGCCCGCGGACACGCTCGCCGATTAACGCTCGGGCAGTCAGTATCAGAATTCCGGTATCGCATTCATCACGTAACTGCCGGCAGATATCAATACCATCGATGTCCGGCAGCATCAGGTCGAGAACGACCAGGTCAGGGTTCGTTTCGAGGGCTGCCTTCAGACCGGATGCCCCTGTCTCGGCAACCTGTACGTCGAATCCATTCTGCTCCAGGCCGCGCTTGATGAAA
>CAYSQK010000244.1:0-3201 GCA_964433075.1 uncultured Dehalococcoidales bacterium | reverse complement strand
GGGGGAGGATTGATGGTTTGGATTGTTGATGCGGCGATAAGGCAGCTTTGGAGGATGTAAGATTCTCGCCTTCGCGAGAATGACAAGAGGGGAGCGAGAATGACATAAAGGGGAACGAGTGTGGATGTGAGCAATCAGGGAAGATTGTATCATCTGCATTCCTTTCCGTACTCTGTTATAATACCGGTATGGAAAAACAGCTTCTGGTTTTACTGGACGGTAATGCAATTATTCACCGGGCGTTTCACGCTTTCCGGGCATCGAGGCCGCCGGTGGTTTTCACGGTTCGCTCAACGGGGGAAATCGTTACCGCTGTCTACGGTTTCGCCCAGATGCTGCTGAAGACGATAACCGACCTTCAGCCTTCGTGTTACGCGGTGGCGTTCGATACGCCGGAGCCGACGTTCCGGCATGTGATGTTCGAGGCGTACAAAGCCCAGCGTCCGCCGACGCCGGATGAACTCATCGACCAGTTTGCCCGGGTGCGGGAACTGGTGGAGGCGTTCAACATTCCCATTTACGAGCTGCCGGGTTACGAGGCGGATGATGTGCTCGGGACACTGAGCCGGCAGGCGGCAGAACAGGGAATGGAGACATATATCGTTACCGGCGATGCCGATACGATGCAACTTGTTTCGCCGATGGTGAAGGTCATTTCGCCGCGGCCGAGGGGTTCGTTCAGCGACACGATTCAGTACGACGAAGCGGCGGTATTCGAGAAGTTCGGGGTGACTCCCCGTCAGATAATCGATTTAAAGGCTCTC
The DNA here is from genome assembly GCA_964433075.1 of uncultured Dehalococcoidales bacterium. GTDB lineage: Bacteria > Chloroflexota > Dehalococcoidia > Dehalococcoidales > UBA2162 > MGML01. Next base: position 2,437 of record CAYSQK010000244.1, on the reverse strand, counting down.
AAGGGAGATCCTTCCGATAATATTCCCGGCGTTCCGGGAATCGGTGAGAAAACCGCCGTCAAACTGATATCGCAGTTCGGGTCACTCGAAGGAATCTATGACCACCTCGATGAGGTGGAACCGGCGCGGATACAGGCGATACTGCGGGACAACCGGGAAATCGGGTTCACCAGTAAAACGCTGGCGACCATCAATGTAGAGTCTCCGGTGACGCTCGACCTCGACCGGTGCCGGTTAAGCCGTTTCGACCGCAATAAAGTGGCGAGCCTTTTCAGAGAACTGGAGTTCAACAGCCTCATTCCGAAACTGCCGGGCAGCGGTGAGGATGTTCATGAAGAAGAGAGTGACGAATTGCCCGGTATCGCAGTCGAGAAGATTTATTCGACGGTTATCGATGAGGATGCGCTCGAGGGTGTCGTGGAAGCGATATCAACGGCTGAGGCTTTTGCGTTCGACCTTGAAACGACGGGGCTCGACGCGGTATCGACAGACATTGTCGGCATTTCGCTGGCGACGAAACCGGGAGAAGCCTGGTACATACCGGTGGGGCATATCGGGTTTTTCCAGGGCGAGCAACTACCGCTGACTTTCGTACTCGAGAAACTGAAGCCGGTGTTCGAGGATGAACACCGGGAGAAAATTGCCCATAATGCGAAGTTCGACATGCTGGTGCTGGCGCAGCACGGCATCGATGTCCGGCACGTCACATTCGATACGATGATTGCCGCGCACCTGGCCGGCGAACAGGCACTCGGCCTGAAAAACCTGGCGTTCAGCCGGCTCGGCATCGAAATGACGCCGATTACCGAACTCATCGGTTCCGGTGCGAAACAGGTACCGATGTCTCAGGTGGATATCGCGGCAGCTTCGGATTATGCCTGTGCCGATGCCGATATGACGTTCCGGCTGGCGGAGGTATTTCGTCCGGAGCTCGAGAAGTACGAAGTTTCGGACCTTTTCAGGGATGTGGAAATGCCGCTCGTCCCGGTGCTGGTGGACATGGAGCGAAACGGGGTAAAGCTCAACACGGCGCTCATGGGAGACATGGCGCGGGAACTCGGCGACCAGATACGGAACATCGAAAACCGGGTATATGAAGCTGTCGGACGACAGTTTAACATAAACTCACCGAAGCAGCTTGGACAGGTGCTGTTCGAAGAACTCGGGCTGGCATCGGGGGGGAAGACGAAGAGCGGGTACTCGACGGCGGCGGGCGTCCTCGAAGATTTGCGGGGGAAGCACCCCGTTATCGACCTCGTGCTCGAGTACCGGCAGTTGACGAAGATGAAATCGACCTACGTCGATGCGTTACCAATGCTTGTCAACCGGAAAACGGGGAGGGTGCACACCAGTTTCAACCAGACGAGGACATCGACGGGGAGGCTGTCATCGAGCGACCCGAACCTCCAGAACATACCGGTGAGGAGCGAGCTGGGGATGCGGCTGCGGGAAGCGTTCATCGCGTCGGACGGCTGGAGTCTCATCAGCGGCGACTACTCGCAAATCGATTTACGGGCGCTGGCGCACCTTTCGAAGGATGAGAATCTGGTAGCGGCGTTCAAGAATGACAAGGATATTCATTCCGACACGGCTTCGAAGCTGTTCGGGGTCGATATAGGAGCGGTTACCTCCGACCAGCGGCGGTTCGCCAAGACAATCAATTTCGGTGTTATTTACGGGATGAGCGAATACGGGCTGGAGCAAGCGACGGAGATGACGCGGGCGGAAGCCGGGGCGTTCATAAAGACGTATTTCGAGCAGTATCCGGGGGTTTCGGCGTACCTGGAAGCGACCCGGCAGCAGGCGAGGGATATCGGCTACGTGCAGACGCTGCTCGGACGGCGGCGGTACATTCCGGAAATCAATTCATCGAACCGGCAGGTCAAGGAATCGGCGGAGCGGATGGCCATCAACATGCCGGTGCAGGGGACATCGGCGGACATCATCAAGGTGGCGATGATCAATCTGCGGCGGGAGATGCTGGCGCGGAAGACGAGGAGCCGGATGCTGGTGCAGGTGCATGACGAACTGCTCTTCGAGGTACCGGACGAGGAGATGGAGGAGATGGTACGGCTGGTGAGGGAGATAATGACCACGGCCATCGAATTGCTGGTACCGCTGAAGGTGGATATCAATACCGGGAAGAACTGGGCGGAGTTGAAGAAGCGTTAGATAGTTTACAGTTTACAGTAACAAAAGAAGTTATCAGTTTACAGTAATCAGTTATCAGTAAGAAGGGAACGGATTCCCTTGATTGCCACATCTCGACTGTTGACGTCGAGATTCACCCCGATAGTAATTGATAATCATAGATAAGAATATGTGGTGGTAATCAGAGATACCCCAATGGTGGGTTACGTCCTCCGGTTATTCATTATCGGTACATTTCGTGTTGAACGGACTTCACCCACCCTACGCGGGGGTTGTGCTGAGACAA